>NZ_RCVI01000203.1:0-46603 GCF_003667455.1 Micromonospora sp. CV4
GGATTACGGGGCGTTTGTCGCGGGGTAGGGCTTCGATCATCTCCCGAGGCAGGTTGAGGGTGTCCGCGATGACCTGGGGTGGCGTGTTCGCCATCCACTGGGTCAGGGAGATGTCCTCGAACCGGGGCTTGCGGAACATCTCCAGGAAGACCAGCGGCTCATCGCCGAGGTTCTCGATGTAGTGGCCGTAGGCGAACGGCACGTACCCGACGTCACCGGAGCGCATGTCGAAGGTGCCCGCCACACCACTGCTGGCGAACACGCCCATCCGGCCGTGCCCGGAGAGGTAGTACTGCCACTCGTCGTCGGTGGGATGCCAGTGCAGCTCCCGCATCCCACCCGGGTCGACCTCCACCAGCGCGGCGCAGATGGTGGTGGCCGCGGCGAACTGGGACACGTCGGCGATGCGCACCTGGCCGCCCGGGAACCGCTGCGGCTGCTGCGCGAGCAGACGATGGCTCAGCGTGCGGGGCACGTCCCCGGTCGGGCTCACCACCCGGTCCCGGTCCAGCGGCGGCGGCACCTCCCCGGCGAAGATGTACTTCTCCCGCTCCGGGATCGAGTCGAGCTGCTCGGGCCGCCAGCCGAAGTTCTTCGCCAGCACGTCCTTCGGGGTGTGCGCGAAGAAGTCGCTGATCAGGAACGTGCCGTTCTCGGTGAACGCCCCGTCGTCGAAGACCAGCAGGAACTCGACCCCCTCGTCGAGGGCCTGGATGTGGTGCGGCACCCCCTGAGGGAAGAACCACAGGTCGCCGGCGCGTACGTCGTCGAGGAAGTTGCGACCCTCCTGGTCGACCGCGCTGATCCGCGCGCTGCCGCGCGACACGTACGCCCACTCGGACTGCTTGTGCCAGTGCAACTCCCGGTACGCGCCCGGTTCCAACGCCATGTCCACGCCGCACAGCTCGGTGGCGACCGGCAGCTCCCGCACGGTGACCTCGCGGGTCCAGCCGCCCCGCTGGATCCGGGTGTGCGCGTCGGAGAAGGAGAACCGCAGATTGGGCAGCGTGCCCGCGTCCGTGCTCGGCGGCGTCAACAGATCCGGGTTCTGCCGGTCCCGGACCACGTCACGCGGCCCGGGATCCTGCCACCCGGCCTGTCCCCTCTGCGGCTGTGGCGTCGACCTGTCCCCGCCCGTCATCGCTCGCTCCCCCTCCGTCGGACCTGCCCGAGGCCGCCGGGCTGCGCCGCTGCGGGCCTCCGGTGGCCGGCGACGGTTACCCGGCCCGCTGGCCCCGTCGGGCCAGCGCTGACCTGACCGGGCCAGCAGGAATCAAGCCGGGACGGCGGTGACTTGGCCGGGTCGGCAGGGATCGGGGCTGGGATCAGGCCGGGACGGCCGGGATCAGGCGAGGAAGATGAGGGCGAGCCAACCGCCCACGATGAGCGCCAGCGTCAGGGCCAGCACCCAGGTCGGCACGGTGTACTCGCCGCGGCGGTTGCGGTCGATCTCGGCGCGGATCTTGTCCCGCCGGCGTTCGACCCAGTTCTGCCGCTCGGTGCCGCGCTCGGGGCGGTCGGAAGGTCCAGAAGTCGTCATGGCGCGCCCAGCCTACCGGGCCGGCCGGCCCCGACGGCGGACACCACCGTCGGGGCCGGCACACCGGTCACATGCTGGCGATCAACCGCTCCACCCGCTCGTCGTACGCCCGGAACGGGTCCTTGCAGAGCACGGTGCGCTGCGCCTGGTCGTTGAGCTTCAGGTGCACCCAGTCGACGGTGAAGTCCCGCCGCTTCTCCTGGGCGTGCCGGATGAACTCGCCGCGCAGCCGGGCCCGGGTGGTCTGCGGCGGGGTCTCCTTGGCCTCGAAGATCTCCGGGTCGGTGGCGACCCGGTCGACCTCGCCGCGGCGCTCCAGCAGCCCGTAGAGGCCACGCCCGCGGCGCACGTCGTGGTACGCCAGGTCCATCTGCGCCACCCGGGGGTGGGACAGCGGCAGGTCGTGCTTGCGCTGGTAGCGCTCGATCAGCCGCAGCTTGCTGACCCAGTCGATCTCCCGCGAGACCGGCTCCAGGTCACCGGTCTCGACCGCGTGCAGCACCCGGCCCCACAGCTCGACGACCCGCTTGGCCGCCTGGTCGCCACCGCGGCGCTCCACGAACTCGGTGGCCTTGGCCAGGTACTCCTGCTGGATGTCCAGCGCGCTGACCTCCTTGCCGGAGGCCAGCCGCACCTTGCGCCGGCCGGTGATGTCGTGCGACACCTCCCGGATGGCCCGGATCGGGTTCTCCAGCGACAGGTCGCGCATCACCACCCCGGCCTCGATCATCCGCAGCACGATGTCGGCCGTACCGACCTTGAGCAGCGTGGTGACCTCGTTCATGTTGGAGTCGCCGACGATGACGTGCAGCCGTCGGTAGCGCTCGGCGTCGGCGTGCGGCTCGTCCCGGGTGTTGATGATCGGACGGCTGCGGGTGGTCGCCGAGGAGACGCCCTCCCAGATGTGCTCGGCCCGCTGCGACAGGCAGTAGACCGCTCCGCGTGGGGTCTGCAGGACCTTGCCGGCCCCGCAGATCAACTGCCGGGTGACCAGGAAGGGGATGAGCACGTCGGCGAGTCGGCCGAACTCGCCGTGCCGGGAGACCAGGTAGTTCTCGTGGCAGCCGTAGGAGTTGCCGGCCGAGTCGGTGTTGTTCTTGAACAGGTAGATCTCACCCGCGATGCCCTCGTCGTGCAGCCGCTTCTCCGCGTCGACGAGCAGGCCCTCCAGGATCCGCTCGCCGGCCCGGTCGTGGGCGACCAGGTCGGTCACCGAGTCGCACTCCGGTGTGGCGTACTCCGGGTGCGACCCGACGTCCAGGTAGAGCCGGGCCCCGTTACGCAGGAACACGTTGCTCGACCGACCCCAGGACACGACGCGACGGAACAGATACCGCGCGACCTCGTCCGGGGACAGCCGCCGCTGCCCGCGATAGGTGCAGGTGACGCCGTACTCGGTCTCGAGGCCGAAGATTCGCCGCTCCATGGTGTGACATTAGCCGCCCGGAGGGCCCGTTCGTCACTGTCGGACCACAGGACGTGCCCGAGGGGCGGTCACATACCGGCTGAGTGCGACATTCCGTCCGGCCGCAGACGGGCCGGCCGAGCCGGTGACCGGGTACGACAGGCAGGCCCAGCGGGATGCCGGCTCGCGTAGAGTGCTGAACCCGTGAGAGTCCTCGTCACCGGCGGAGCGGGTTTTGTCGGGTCGGAGTATGTGCGCATGCTGCTGGGCGCGCCGGGGGGCGACGCGGCGCCGTCCGTGAGCGAGCCGGACGTGGTGACCGTGCTGGACAGCTTGGCCTATTCGGGCAACCTCGCCAACCTCGCCCCGGTGCGCGACGACGCCCGGCTCCGCTTCGTGCACGGTGACATCCGCGACCCCGCTGTGGTCGACGAGGTCGTCCCCGGGCACGACGTGATCGTGCACATCGCCGCCGAGTCCCACGTCGACCGCTCGATCGCCAGCGCCGCACCGTTCGTCACCACCAACGTGCTCGGCACCCAGACGCTGCTCGACGCCGCGCTGCGGCACGGCACCGGCCGATTCGTGCACGTCTCCACCGACGAGGTCTACGGCTCGATCGAGTCCGGGTCCTGGACGGAGACCTGCCCGGTGGCGCCCAACTCGCCCTACTCGGCCTCGAAGGCGGGCTCCGACCTGCTGGCGCTGGCCTACCACCGCACCCACGGCATGGATGTCGTGGTCACCCGCTGCTCCAACAACTACGGGCCCTACCAGTTCCCCGAGAAGCTCATCCCGCTGTTCGTCACCAACCTGCTCGACGGCGACACCGTCCCGCTCTACGGCGACGGCGGCAACGTCCGCGACTGGCTGCACGTGCACGACCACTGCCGAGGCATCGCCCTCGTACAGCAGCAGGGCCGCGCCGGCGAGGTCTACCACATCGGCGGCGGCACCGAACTGACCAACAAGCAGCTCACCGCCCGGCTGCTGGAGGCCTGCGACGCCGGCTGGGACCGGGTCGTGCCGGTCGCCGACCGCAAGGGCCACGACCGCCGCTACTCGCTCGACACCACCAAAATCTCCACCGAGCTGGGGTACGCCCCAAGCATCGACCTGGAACGGGGACTGGCCGCGACGGTGCAGTGGTACCGGGACAACCGGGCCTGGTGGGAGCCTCTGCGGCAGACGCGAGCCAGCTGAGCCGTCCGTGCACGCCGACGGCGTGGACGCGGCGGCAGCCACGCCCCCGGCGCTGTCGGCCGCGACGGATCTACTCGGCCCCCTGCGTGCCCGACTTGTCCTCGAGATCGGCCGACCCGGCGGACGACGTGGGCTTGTGCGCCTCCTCGGTCGGCGACGTCGGCGTCTCGGCACGATCCCCGGCCGGCGGCACCTCGGCGCCCCCGTCCAGCAGCGACGTCAACGCCGCGCCGGTGATCCGGCGGAAGGTCCGCCCGACGCGCCGGCGGTCCAGCACCGCAACCTCAAGCTGGTTCGCGGCGATCGTGCGGGCCGCGCCGCCCTCCCCGCCGACGGTGCTCAACGCCTGCACCGCCACCTTGACCGCCTCGCCGAGCGACATGTCCGGTCGGTGGTTGGACTTCAGCACGCCGGTGATCGCCTCGGCCTGCCCGCCCATCGCCATCCGCCCCGGCTCGTCGTTCACCGAACCGTCGTAGGTCAGCCGGTACAGCTCGTCGTCGTCCGCGCTGGCCCCGACCTGCGCCACGCAGATCTCCACCTCGAACGGCTTCGACTGCTCGGTGAAGATCGCGCCCAACGTCTGCGCGAACGCGTTGGCCAGGGCCCGGCCGGTGACGTCCCGCCGGTCGTAGCTGAGCCCGTTCAGATCGGCCATCCGCACGCCGGCCCGCCGCAGGTTCTCGAACTCGTTGTACCGGCCGACGGCCGCGAAGCCGATCCGGTCGTAGATCTCGCTGACCTTGTGCAGGGCGCTGGAGAGGTTCTCCGCGACGAAGAGCACCCCGCCGGCGTAGCTGAGGACCACCGCGCTGCGACCCCGGGCGATGCCCTTGCGGGCCAACTCGGAGCGGTCGCGCATGATCTGTTCGGGCGAGGCGTAGAACTGCATGGCCACGGTGGCGGTTCTCCTTACGGCGCTGTGCTGACGACTGCTGACTGGTGGGGGTGGGCGGGGTCAGCCGCCCGGGTTCTCCATCCGGCCGGAGACCACGCCCTCGGCGATCGCCGCCGTCTCGGCGTCGGTCAGCCGACGGGTGCCCTCGGCGGTCGCGGTCATCACCACGGGGTAGATCCGTCGGGTCAGGTCCGGGCCGCCGGTCGCGGTGTCGTCGTCCGCGGCGTCGTAGAGCGCCTCGACCGCCAGCCGGGTCGCGTCGTCGACGGACAGGCCGGCCCGGAAGCGCTTCTTCAACGCGGACTTGGCGAAGAGCGAGCCGGAGCCGATCGCGTCGTAGCCGGTCTCCTCGTACGGGCCGCCGGTCACGTCGAAGCTGAAGATCCGGCCGGCCCGCGCCGGGTCGGCGCAGGCGAGGTCGAAGCCGGCGAAGAGTGGCACGACCGCCAGCCCCTGCATGGCGGCGCCCAGGTTGCCCCGGATCATCGACGCCAGGCGGTTGGCCTTGCCGTCCAGCGAGAGCATGGCGCCCTCGATCTTCTCGTAGTGCTCCAGCTCCACCTGGAACAGTCGCATCAGCTCGATGCCGATGCCCGCGGTGCCCGCGATGCCGACCAGCGAGTACGCGTCGGCCGGGTGCACCTTCTCGATGTCGCGCTGGGCGATCAGGTTGCCCATGGTGGCCCGTCGGTCGCCGGCCATCACCACACCGCCGTCGGCCGCGATGGCCACGATGGTGGTCGCGTGCGGCGCCAGGTCGGCGGCCATGCCCGGCGGCAGCGGCCGTCGACCGGGCAGCATCTCGGGCGCCACCCGGCTCAGGAACGTGGTGAAGGAGGACGTCCCCGCGTTGGTGAACACATCTGGTAGACGCCCGGATGGATCAAAGCCCGCTGCCACGTGGTTCCTCTCAGGTACGTGATCGCCCTGGCCAGCCTCATGGGACTGTCACGGAACTGGCCAAGACCACCGTTGCAGTTGAAGCAGAGTATCCCGCGCACCCATCCGGTGCGATGATCGTGGTCCAGATGTTCCGGATCGGGGCGCTCACAGATGGCGCACACCCCGCCCTGCTCGGCGAGGAGCTCATCGAACTCCTTCTGCCCCACGCCGTAGCGCCGCCGCAGGTGGTACTCGCGGCTACCGCCGTGCAGACGGAGCTTGCTCTCCTTGCCCTTCTCGTTGTGGCAAGGCTTGCAGTATCGGCCGTAGCCCCCACGGCCGGAGCGGTTCCTCGGAAAGTCGGCGAGAGGCTTGACGACGCCGCAGTCCGGGCATCGGCGGTGCCCCTCCGGCACTACCAGCAGCTGGCGCACATCCCTGCCCTGCTGCTCCTTCAGACGTTTGGCATAGCTGGCCTTCGAGCGGACGTTGAAGCACGGCTTGCAGTAGCTGCCGCGACCTTCCGGCCGCCTGCTGTTGGCACAGAATTGATCGAGCGGCAGCCACTCGCCACAGTCTCGGCAGCGGCGGCGGCCGTCCCGGTCATCCGAGGGACGAGGCATGTCCGAATTGTGCTGCTATGCCCTACTCGCCCCCTTTTTGGACATAGCCCCTCACAAATTCCTCTGCATTCTCCTCAAGGACGGAGTCGATTTCGTCGAGGAGGTCGTCGACGTCCTCGGTGATCTCGGCGTGCCGCTCGGCCACCTCGGGGTTGGCCTCGGTGGTGACGTCCTCGATCTCCTCGCCCTGCCGGGACTTGCCGGACTGCGACTGACCGCCGCTGTCACGAGTGGCCATAGCTGCCTCCTCTAGATCGCCTGGCATGAAATCTACCCCGTGGAAGCGACAGAAAGCCCCCGCGTCAGCCGTGTTCGGGTGGCACCGATCGCCGATCCCCAGCGGGCGCGGCGCCGCTCACCGGCCGGTCAGCGTCTCCAGCAGGTCCTTGGCGCTGGCGCAGCGGTCGAACAACGCCCCCACGTGCGCGCGGGTGCCCCGTTCCGGCTCCATCATCGGCACCCGGACCAGCGACTCCCGGCCCACGTCGAAGATCACCGAATCCCAGCTGGCGGCGACCACCTCGGAGGCGTACTGCGCCAGGCAGCGACCGCGGAAGTAGGCCCGGGTGTCCTCGGGCGGCTCGGTCATCGCGGTGCGCGTCTCCTCGTCGGTGAGCAGCGTCTTCATCGCGCCCCGGGAGACCAACCGGTGGTAGAGGCCCTTCTCCGGCCGGACGTCGGAGTATTGCAGGTCGACGAGCTGGAGCTTGTGCGCGCCCCAGCCCAGCTTCTCGCGCTCCCGGTAACCCTCCAGCAGCCGCAGCTTCGCCACCCAGTCCAGCTCGTCGGCGCAGAGCATCGGATCGCGGCCCAGCCGGTCCAGCACGCTCTCCCAGCGGTCGAGGACGTCGGTGGTCTGCTCGTCCACGTCCGTGCCGTAGCGGTCGTCGACAAAGGACCGGGCGCGCTCCAGGTAGGCCCACTGCAGGTCCAGCGCGGTGAGCCGGCGGCCGTCGCGCAGCCGCATCCGGTGGGTCAGGGACGGGTCGTGGCTGACCGCACGCAGCTCACTGACCGGGTCGGCGATGCCGAGGTCCGAGCCGAGTGCCTTCTCCTCGATCATGCTGAGGATCAGCGCGGTGGTGCCGACCTTGAGGTACGTGGAGATCTCCGAGAGGTTGGCGTCGCCGATGATGACGTGCAGCCGGCGGTACTTGTCGGCGTCGGCGTGCGGCTCGTCCCGGGTGTTGATGATGGGGCGCTTGAGTGTGGTCTCCAGACCCACCTCGACCTCGAAGAAGTCGGCGCGCTGGGAGATCTGGAAACCGCTCTGGCCGCCGTCCTGGCCGATGCCGACGCGGCCGGCGCCGCAGACGATCTGCCGGGTGACGAAGAACGGCGTCAGGTACGCCACGATGTCGGCGAACGGGGTCTGCCGGCGCATCAGGTAGTTCTCGTGCGCGCCGTAGCTGGCGCCCTTGTTGTCGGTGTTGTTCTTGTAGAGGTGGATCGGCTGGCTGCCGGGGATGGTGGCGGCCCGGCGGGACGCCTCGGCCATCACCCGCTCGCCGGCCTTGTCCCAGCGCACCACGTCGCGCGGGTTGGTCACCTCGGGAGTGGAGTATTCCGGGTGGGCGTGGTCGACGTAGAGCCGGGCGCCGTTGGTGAGTATCACGTTGGCCAGGCCGAGATCCTCGTCGGCGAGGGCTTCGGCGGGGTCGTAGGCGGCCCCGGAGTAGGTGAAGCCGCGGGCGTCGCGCAGCGGCGACTCCTCCTCGTAGTCCCACCGGGCCCGCCCGCCCCGGTTGAGCTCGGGGCGTGCTCCGTACGCGTTGACCACCTGGGATGAGGTGACCATCGGGTTGGCTCCGGCCTGGCCGGGCACGGAGATGCCGTACTCGATCTCGGTGCCCATGATCCGTCTTACGCTCATCGACCTACCCGCTTCGCTCGCCCGACCCGGTCCACCGTCATGGTCGAGCGTAGTCCGACAGTTCGGGGACGGGGGCACGCCGCTGCAGCCGTGTCACCGGTGTCGTCGCCGCGCCCGCGTCCACAGGAAACGGCCGGGGCCCGGAACGCGTCGCGTTCCGGGCCCTGGTCGTTGCTACCGGTGGCTCAGAGGTACTGGCCGGTGTTGCTGGCGGTCTCGATGGACCGCCCGGCCTCGGCGCCCTTGCCGCCGGAGACGAGCGTGCGGATGTAGACGATCCGCTCGCCCTTCTTGCCGGAGATGCGGGCCCAGTCGTCGGGGTTGGTGGTGTTGGGCAGGTCCTCGTTCTCCCGGAACTCGTCGACGCAGGCGTCGAGCAGGTGCTGCAGGCGCAGCCCCTTGCGGCCGGAGGTGAGGAACTCCTTGATGGCCATCTTCTTGCTCCGGTCGACGATGTTCTGGATCATCGCGCCGGAGTTGAAGTCCTTGAAGTAGAGGACTTCCTTGTCGCCGTTGGCGTAGGTGACCTCGAGGAAGCGGTTCTCCTCGGTCTCCGAGTACATCCGCAGCACCACGGCGTCGATCATCGCCGCGACGGTGGCCTGGGGGTCTGCGCCGTGCTCGGCCAGGTCGTCCGGGTGCAGGGGCAGCCCGGAGAGGATGTACTTGGAGAAGATGTCCTTCGCCGCTTCGGCGTCCGGCCGCTCGATCTTGATCTTCACGTCGAGCCGTCCGGGGCGCAGGATAGCCGGGTCGATCATGTCTTCCCGGTTGGAGGCGCCGATGACGATGACGTTCTCCAGCCCCTCCACGCCGTCGATCTCGCTGAGCAGCTGCGGAACGATCGTGTTCTCCACGTCGGAGGAGACACCGGAGCCACGGGTCCGGAAGATCGAGTCCATCTCGTCGAAGAACACGATCACCGGGGTGCCCTCGCCGGCCTTCTCCCGGGCTCGCTGGAAGATCAGCCGGATGTGCCGCTCGGTCTCACCGACGTACTTGTTGAGCAGCTCAGGGCCCTTGATGTTGAGGAAGAAGCTGGTGTGCTTCTCCTTGCCCTGCCGCTCGGCGATCTTCTTGGCCAACGAGTTGGCCACCGCCTTGGCGATCAGCGTCTTGCCGCAGCCGGGCGGGCCGTAGAGCAGGATGCCCTTGGGCGGACGGAGCTGGTGCTCACGGAACAGGTCCGCGTGCAGGAAGGGCAGCTCCACCGCGTCGCGGATCTGCTCGATCTGCGACTGGAGGCCACCGATGTCGGTGTAGCCGACGTCGGGCACCTCCTCCAGGACCAGCTCCTCGACCTCGCTCTTCGGGATCCGCTCGTACGCGTACGCCGAGCGGGGCTCGATCATGAGCGAGTCGCCGGCCCGGATCGCCGAGCCGATGAGCGTCTCGGCGAGGTGCACGATGCGCTCCTCGTCGGAGTGGGAGACCACCAGCGCCCGGTCACCCGGCCCGCCGCCCGGCCCCTCCAGGATCTCCTTGAGCATCACCACCTCGCCGACCCGCTCGTAACCGAACGCGTCGACGATGTTGAGCGCGTCGTTGAGCAGGACCTCCTGGCCACGGCGCAGCTCGGCCACGTCGAGCGAGGGCGAGACGGCGACCCGGAGCTTGCGGCCACCGGTGAACACGTCCACCGTGCCGTCGTCGTGTTTGGCCAGGAAGACGCCGTAGCCACTCGGCGGTTGTGCGAGGCGGTCGATCTCCTCCTTGAGCGTCACAATCTGCGTGCGAGCCTCCTTGAGGGTGCTCACCAGCCGGTCGTTGTTCTCGGTCAGCCGCGCCAACTGTGCCTGGGTGGCCGCCAGCCGCTCTTCGAGCTGCCGGACGTGTCGGGGGCTTTCGGTCAACTTGCGCCGCACCAGGGCGAGTTCCTCTTGAAGAAACGCGACCTGCGTGGAGAGATCGTGGGCTTCCTTCTCCCACCGTGCGGCGCGCGAGTCCGCGTCGTCGCTGCGTGCCACGTCCCACCTCCCCGGGGGGCTTGAACGTTCTGCCCTAACACTAGCCGCTATGAGGCCGATTCGGTCCCACGCAACACCCTCGTCACCGAACCTTGATCGCCAAGGGTGGCCTGGCGGGCCGGTACCGGCGTTCGGGTACCGTCGGACCGTACGACGGGAGAACATGGGGGGTGCTCCGGTGGCCGAGGTCGCGACCGACCAGTTGCAGGTCTGGGTGGACCAGGATCTCTGCACGGGCGATGGGCTCTGCGTCCAGTACGCGCCAGAGGTGTTCGAGTTCGACATCGACGGCCTGGCGTACGTCAAGGGCGCCGACGGTGAGCTGCGGATGGCGCCGGGCAGCCGGGTCGACGTGCCCGAGCACCTGCGGCTCGAGGTGATCGACTCCGCGAAGGAGTGCCCGGGCGACTGCATCCACGTCGTGCGCGGCGACGGTGTCGAGGTCGCCGGCCCCGACGCCGAGGACTGAGCCACCCGCCGGGTGCCGGCCGCCGGCGCGGCCCCGGGGGTGACGCTCAGAGCATCGGTCGGCCGACCACCGAGGCGACCAGCCGGGCGAACTCTTCCAACCGGGCGATCTGCCCGGCCCCGCCGTCGTCGAGGGTCTTGCCGAAACGCAGCGCGTCGTGCCGCGGCGCGCCGACGATCTCCTCGCTCGGCGGCGCCTCGTCCAACGAGGTGAGCAGCAGGTACACGTCGATGCTGTCGACCCGGATCTCGCCGCTGTCGGTGCGGTTGAGCCGGCGACGACAGCCGACCTCGGTGACGGTGGAGACCGGCACCACCCGCAGCGACGACGTCATCGACCCCGGTGGGCCCTCCGTGGGCGGCACGTCCTCGCCGTGCCAGAGGATCAGCCTGCTGCCGTCGCAGACCACGACCTCCTGCCACACGCCGTTGACCTCGTTGACGAAGCGTTCCAGGGTGAAGCCGAGCACCGACGCGCCGCGCAGCACCCCGCCGAGCGCCTCCAGGGCCACGTCCGGGTCGCGCAGGTAGGCGCGCGCCGCCGACTCCAGGTCCTGGTAGGGCGACCAGTCCGGAAACACCGCGGGCAGATCGCCGCCGCCGTAGCCCGGTCGGCTCATGCCGCCGCCTCCCCCCGCTCGGCGACGCCGACGCCCGGGCGCGGGCCACGCCGGTCGACCAGCGCACCCACACCGACCAGCGCACCCACACCGACCCGCCCGCGTACACCGGCCCGGGCGCGCACACCCGTACGCGCGCTCACGCCGGCCCGCCCAGCTCGATGGTCACGGCCTGTCCTTCTCCCCCGTCGCGTCGGGCTCCACACCTGCCGCCTGCGCGGCGGCCGCCTGCCGGGCCGCCTGCGCCTCGCGCAGGTCCTGCCGCCGCTGCACGTACGCCTCGGTGCCCTTGCTGGGCTTGCGGCGGCGCGGCGGCGCGGTGACCCCGGGGGCCAGCTTGCGCGCGGAGACCAGGAACGCGGTGTGCGCGATCATCCGGTGGTCCGGTCGGACGGCGAGGCCCTCGGCGTGCCAGTCACGCACCAGCGACTCCCAGGCCCGGGGCTCGGTCCAGCCACCGCGCTCGCGCAGCGCCTCCACCAGCTCGGAGAGCTGGGGGGTGGTGGCCACGTAGCCGATGAAGACGCCGCCGGGCACCAGCGCCCGCTCGACCATGTCGAGGGTCTCCCACGGGGTGAGCATGTCCAGGATGATCCGGTCGAAGCCGGTCTCCTGGCACTGCGCGACGTCGCCGACGTGCAGGTTCCAGGCCGGGTGCGGCCCGTTGAAGAACGCCTCGACGTTGCGGCGGGCGATCTGGGCGAAGTCGTCACGCAGCTCGAACGAGTGCAGCTCGCCGTCGGTGCCGACCGCGCGCAGCAGCGAGCAGCTGAGCGCGCCGGAGCCGGCGCCGGCCTCCAGGACCTTCGCGCCGGGGAAGATGTCCCCCATCGCGACGATCTGGGCCGAGTCCTTCGGGTAGATCACCTGGGCGCCGCGCGGCATGGACAGCACGTAGTCCGACAGCAGCGGCCGCAGCGCCAGGAACGCCGTACCGCCGCCGGAGGTGGTCACCACGCTGCCGTCGGGCAGCCCGATCAGCGCGTCGTGCGCCAGGATGCCGCGGTGGGTGTGGAACTCCTTGCCGGGCTCCAGCGTCACGGTGTGCATCCGCCCCTTCGGGTCGGTCAGCTGCACCCGGTCGCCGGGCCGGAACGGCCCGCGGTGCACGGGTGTCAGCGCCGGGGAGGCGGCGTCGGCCGGGACGGTGGAGGGAGTTGCGGTCACGATGTCATCTTCCGGTTGGGTTCGAGGAGCTGCGCGAGGTCCGCGATGTGCAGAACGCCGACGACATCTTCGCCTGCCGTCACCACGTACTGCGCGCCCGGGTGGCTCTGCACGGCCTCCACCACCTGTTCGCCGTCCAGCCCGACCGGCAGCGCGGGGAGCGTGCCCAGCGAGCGGGCGACGGCGTCCACGGCCAGCCACGGGCGGCGGTCGACGGGCACCGCCTCGGCGGCGGCCGGGTCGACCAGCGCGACCGGCCGGCCGGTGGAGTCCGTGACCAGCAGCGCGGCGGCGGGCTGCCCACCGTCGGCGCGCCGGCGCTGTGCCTCGGACAGCGGTGTGCCGGTGGTCACCGGCCAGACCGGCCGGGCCAGGCGGGACAGGTCGATCAGGGGGAACCGGCGACTGACCCGGGCGGACCGGATCGACTGCCCGGCGCCGCGCCAGAGCGTGACGGCGACCAGCAGCATCAGCGGCAGCGCCAACGGCGCCAGGTAGTCGAACACGGTGAGCAGCACGACCAGGGCGACGGTGCCGACGGCGACCACCCGCCCGGCCCAGCCGGCCACCTCGGTGCCGCGATGCCGGTCGCGGGTCAGCCCCCAGACGGCCGCGCGCAGCGCCCGACCGCCGTCCAGCGGCAGGCCGGGCAGGATGTTGAACAGCGCGACGATGACGTTGCTCACCGCGAGCTGGAAGGCGAGCTGGTGGGCCACGGTCCGCTCGGGCAGGGCGAGCGTGGCGGCCACCGCGATGACGCCGAGCACCGCGGAGACCGCGGGGCCGGCCAGCGACACCAGCAGGTCGACCCGGGGCGACGGGGAGTCCCGGTCCATCTCGGTGTAGCCACCGAGCAGTTCCAGGGTGATCCCGCGCACACCGATGCCGTACCGCCGGGCGGTGAGCGCGTGGCCCAGCTCGTGCAGCAGCACCGAGCCGAGCAACGACACCACGAACCCGAAGCCGATCAGGTAGCCGCTGACCTGCGGCAGGTCCAGCTGCCGGCGGGCGAACTCGGCGTACAGGACGGCGACCAGCGCGGCGAGCAGGAGCATCGAGGCGTTGAGGTGCAACGGCACCCCGAAGACCCGGCCCACGTTCAGGCCGCTGCGCCGGTCGGGTCGCCGCGGCGGTCGGGATGTCTGCTCCATCGGGACGATGCTACGGACCGGCGGCGCCCGGGGCGGGTGGCGGTCGGTGTCACACCGGTGCCCTAACCTTTGGCGACATGACGGCGGAACCGGTCACCACCCACCAGTCCCCCTCCCCGGCGCAGGCGCCGCCGACGGTGCGGGCCTCGCTGTCCCCGTCGCGGGCGGCGGATTTCAAGACCTGCCCGCTGCTCTACCGGTTTCGCAGCATCGACCGGCTGCCCGAGCGCACCACCATCGAGCAGGCCCGGGGCACTCTGGTGCACGCGGTGCTGGAGCGCCTGTTCGACCTTCCGGCCCAGGGCCGCACGCCGGCCGCGGCCGGTGACCTGGTGGCCCCGCAGTGGGACCGGATGGTCACCGAGCAACCGGAGCTCGCCGGGATCTTCGACGGCGCGGAGCCGGCCGGGCCGGTGGAGTTCCTGCGTTCCGCCGCGGGTCTGCTGGAGGGCTACTTCGCGGTGGAGGACCCGACCCGGCTGGAGCCGGCCGAGCGGGAGAGTTTGATCTCGGCGGTGGTCGACGAGGAGCTGCTGATCCGGGGTTACCTCGATCGGCTCGACGTGGCGCCGGACGGCGCGCTGCGGGTGGTCGACTACAAGACCGGCGGCGCCCCGCGGGAGGCGTTCGAGGCGCGGGCGCTGTTCCAGCTGAAGTTCTACGCGCTGGTGCTGTGGCGCACCCGGGGGGTGGTGCCCAAGGTGCTGCGGCTGCTCTACCTGCGCGACGCCGAGGTGCTGGACTACGCGCCGGACGCCGATGAGCTGGTCCGCTTCGAGCGCACGGTGGTGGCGCTGTGGCGGGCGATCGAGCAGGCGACCGCCCGGCAGGATTTCCGGCCCCGGCCGAGCCGTCTCTGCGACTGGTGCAGCCACCAGGCGCTGTGCCCGAGCTTCGGCGGCACCCCGCCGCCCTTCCCGGTCGGGGTGGCCGGGGCCGATCCCCTGCGCGACGCCCGGTCCGGTCCGGTGGCGCCGGGCGCCGACGACTGACCTCCGGATCCCCTCGGGTGAGACGTCCACCCGTTCCCGCGATTCGCGCCGGTCACAGCGCCTTGTGACCGGTCGCGTCAGGGCCCGCCGGCGGCCTCCCCGCCCCGAGCCCCGGAAAACTCGACCGGACCGGTGCCGCGCCGATCGGGACGCGACGGGCGGCCGACCTCTACGGTGGTCCGCGACACATCGGCGGCGGGCGCGCGGACGACCCGCGCGGCAGCACGACGTCGGCGCGGGACAGGGAGGCGAGATGACCGAACGGGCGGCCTCGACGCGACCGGTGCGGATCCTGCTCGCCGACGACCAGCCGCTGCTGCGCACCGGGTTCCGGATGGTGCTGTGCGCCGAGGGCGACCTGGACGTGGTGGCGGAGGCCGGCGACGGCCTGGAGGCGGTGGAGCTGTCCCGCCGGCTGCTGCCCGACGTCGTGCTGATGGACATCCGGATGCCCCGGATGGACGGGGTGGCCGCGACCCGCGCGATCGTCGACGCCCGGCTGCCGGTGCGGGTGCTGGTGCTGACCACGTTCGATCTGGACGAGTACGTGGTGGGCGCGCTGCGCGCCGGCGCCAGCGGGTTCCTGGCCAAGGACGTGCCGGCCGAGGAGCTGATCGCGGCGATCCGCACGGTGGCCGGCGGGGACGCGGTGGTGGCGCCACGGATCCTGCGGCGGCTGCTGGACCGCTTCGCCGATCTGCTGCCCGACCCGGCGGCGACGCCGTCGTCCGTGCTCAGCACGCTCACCGACCGGGAGCGCGAGGTCCTGGTGCAGGTGGCCCGTGGGCTGTCCAACGCCGAGATCGCGGCGGTGCTGTCGGTCAGCGAGACCACCATCAAGACCCACGTCGGGCACGTGCTGACCAAGCTGCGGCTGCGCGACCGGGTGCAGGCGGTGGTGCTGGCGTACGAGTCGGGGCTGGTCCGTCCCCGGGCGTAGCCCGTCCCGACCGCTACCTCCCTCGACGTACGCACAGATCCCTCCGTGGGGGGACGGCCCGGTTGCCGCGCTCACCTACCGTGACCGGGGATGGCTTCGCGCGGTTGACTCTCTCGTCGGGTCAGGGGCAACCCTGAGCCGGCATGGGGGTGCACCCGCAGCGTGAAATCCGCGCCGGATCCCCCCGTGGGCGGACGGGATGGGCGTGTGCAGCGCCGATGATTGACGTGCCGGACCAGCGGGGGCGGCGCGTATTGGCAGAGACGGAAGAGGTAGATGACGTGACCGCGACGGTAGGCCAGCAGGCGCAGGCCGCGGCCCGGGCGAACGACGTGTGGAAGGTGTACGGCAGCGGCGAGGCGCAGGTCATCGCGCTACGCGGGGTGAGCGCGGAGTTCGAACGCGGGCACTTCACCGCGATCATGGGCCCGTCGGGTTCCGGCAAGTCGACGTTGATGCACTGCCTGGCCGGTCTGGACTCGGTGACCCGGGGGACGGTGGCGATCGGTGAGACGACGGTCACCGGGCTGGGCGACTCGGGGCTGACGAAGCTGCGCCGGGACAAGGTGGGCTTCATCTTCCAGCAGTTCAACCTGCTGCCGACGCTGACGGCGAAGGAGAACATCCTGCTGCCGCTGTCGATCGCCGGGCGCAAGCCGGACCCGGCCTGGTACGACACGGTGATCGACACGGTCGGCCTGCGGGACCGGCTGGACCACCGGCCGGCGCAGCTCTCCGGCGGGCAGCAGCAGCGGGTGGCGTGCGCGCGGGCGTTGGTGTCCCGCCCCGAGGTGATCTTCGCGGACGAGCCGACCGGCAACCTGGACTCCCGCTCCGGCGCGGAGGTGCTCAACTTCCTGCGCAACTCGGTACGCGAGCACAACCAGACCATCGTGATGGTCACCCACGACCCGACGGCCGCCGCGTACGCCGACCGGGTGGTCTTCCTCGCCGACGGGCAGATCGTCTCGGAGCTGATCGAGCCGACCGCCGACACGGTGCTGGACACCATGAAGAAGCTGGACACTTCGGCCGAGGTGGGCAACTGATGTTCCGCGCGACGCTGAAGAGTCTGCTGGCCCGCAAGGTCCGGCTGATCCTGTCCGGGCTGGCGGTGGTGCTCGGAGTGATGTTCGTCTCCGGCGCCTTCGTGCTCACCGACACCCTGGGCCGCTCCTTCGACTCGGTCTTCGCCGACGGCTTCTCCGAGATCGACGTGAACGTTGCGGCGAAGCCGAAGGTGGAGGTCAGCGAGGTCCAGGGCGAGCAGACCGCCAACCCGGTGCCCGCCACGGTGGTGGACCGGGTGAAGCAGGTGCCGGGGGTGGCTTCGGCGACCGGCATCGTCAACGCCGACGGCGCCCGCGTGATCGGCAGCAACGGCAAGGTGGTCACCTCGTTCGGTCCGCCGCAGTTGGGCGAGAACTGGACCGGGGAGAGCGAGCTGCTGCAGCTGCGCGAGGGCCGCGGGCCGCAGGCCGAGGACGAGATCGTCATCAACAAGTCGCTCGCCACGGCGGCGAAGCTGCAGGTCGGCCAGAAGGTCGGGGTGCTCACCGCGTTCGAGTCGAAGAAGCGCGACTTCACGCTCGTCGGCATCCTCGGTTACAGCGGCGACCGGGACTCGATCGGTGGGGTCAACGAGGTCTTCTTCACCACCCCGGTGGCGCAGCGGTTGATGCTCGGCGCGCCGGACGCGTTCAGCAGCATCACCGTACGGGCCGCCGACGGGGTCTCCGACGAGACGCTGCGCGACGACGTGGCCCGCACCCTGGGCGCGCAGTACGAGGTGAAGACCGGTGAGCAGGTGGCCGCGGACGCCGCTGCCAGCCTCAAGGAGGGTCTCTCCTTCTTCAACAAGATCCTGCTCGGCTTCGCCGCGGTGGCGCTGCTGGTGGGCACCTTCCTGATCCTGAACACCTTCTCGATCATCGTCGCCCAGCGCACCCGGGAGTTGGCGCTGATGCGGGCCATCGGGGCCAGCGGCCGGCAGATCATCGGCTCGGTGGTGCTGGAGGCCATCGCGGTGGGGCTGATCGCCTCGGTGCTCGGCCTGGCGGCCGGCATCGGCGTGGGCGCGCTGCTGGCGTTCCTGTTCGGCAAGCTGGCCGGTGGGCTCACCCTGGCCGGGATCGGCGTGCCGGCGGCCGCGGTGATCGGCTCGTTCGCCGTCGGTCTGGTGATCACCGTGGTGGCGGCGCTGCTGCCGGCGCTGCGGGCGTCCCGGATCCCGCCGATCGCCGCCATGCAGGATGTGGCCACCCCGGACCGGCCGTTGACCAAGATCACGGTCGCCGGGTCGGTGGTCACCGGCATCGGCGCGGTGCTGCTCTTCCTGGGGCTCAGCGGCAACGCCGGCGGTCAGACGCTGCCCACCATCCTCGGTGGGGTGCTGTTCGCCTTCATCGGCGTGGCGCTGCTGACCCCGCTGATCAGCCGGCCGGTGGTGAGCCTGCTCGGCGCGATCTTCTCCTGGTCGGTGCCGGGCAAGCTGGGCCGGCTGAACTCGGGGCGCAACCCGCGCCGCACGGCGATCACCGCCGCGGCGCTGATGGTCGGCATCGCGTTGGTCACCGGCGTCACGGTGATCCTCGACTCGGCCAAGGGCAGCATCAGCGCCCTCGCCGACGACACCATCAAGGCCGAGCTGGTGATCTCCGGGGTGCAGGGCGGTCCGCGACCGCCGAGTTTCGACCCGGGGGTGCTGGACCGGGCCAAGACCCTGCCCGGCGTGCAGATGGTCGACGGCGAGTACGGCGACATGGCGAAGCTCAACGGCGAGAGCACCTGGGTCGCGGCGAGCAGCGACGTCGCGTCGCTGCGGCAGATCTTCGGCGCCAAGCCGACCGCCGGTGACATCGACCGGCTCAGCCCGACCCAGATGCTGGTCAGCTCGGACACCGCCGACTCCCGCGGGCTGTCGGTCGGCTCGACGGTGAACGTGCAGCTGACCCGTGGCGAGGCGCGGACGTACACGGTCAGCGGCATCTACGAGTCCTCCCAGCTGACCAACCCGGTGGTGCTGCCGGTGACGGCGGCGAAGGACTTCGCCATCCCGCAGCCCATCCAGGGCTTCATCCAGCTGGCTCCCGGCACTCGGGTCGCGGACGTGCAGCCGCAGGTGGAGACGCTGCTCGCCGACAGCCCCGAGGTGTCGGTGGCCGACCGGGCGGAGTTCATCAAGCAGCAGACCAGTCAGCTCGACGGGCTGCTCACGATGATCCAGATTCTGCTGGCGCTGGCCATCGTGATCGCCGTGCTGGGCATCATCAACACCCTGGCGCTGTCGGTGCTGGAGCGGACCCGCGAGCTGGGTCTGCTGCGGGCGATCGGCCTGCGCCGCGGGCAGACCATGGGCATGATCACCGTGGAGGCGGTGGTGATCTCCGTGTTCGGCGCGCTGCTCGGTGTGGTGGTCGGTAGCGGCCTCGGCGCGGCGGTGGTCGAGGCGCTCAAGGACGAGGGGATCACCGACCTGATCCTGCCGTGGGGGCAGATGGGTGTCTTCCTCGGTCTCGCCGCGATCATCGGGGTGGTGGCCGCGGTGCTCCCGGCGGTCCGGGCGGCCCGGATCAACGTCCTGGGCGCGATCGCCCACGACTGACCGGTCACCACGAGACCCCGGCGCCGTGCGTGGCGCCGGGGTCTCGTGCTGTGCGACCTGGCCGAATGTCCTCGGACGCGGACGTCGAGCTGCCAGGATGACCGTGCGGGCCGGAAGGGGTGACATGACCGACCAGGATTCCTACCAGCGGGCACTGGACAACGCCGAGCGGCTGCTCGGCCAGCCACTCGCGCTGCCGCTGGGCGACGGCGAGCCGCCGGTGGGGCAGGATTTCCGCCGCCTCGCCACCGTGCAGACCTTCGGCGAGGCGTGGCCCCGCGAGGGGTTGGACCTGCGCAGCCGCTGCCTGGTCTCGGTGGCGATCGCCGCAGCCCTCGGCACCCACGAGCCGCTGCGCGGCCAGCTGCGCATCGCCCTGCACTCGGGGGTGACCAGGGAGGAGATCGTCGAGTTGTTCATCCACCTGGCCGCGTACGCGGGGGCCGCCCGGGCGTTCGACGGCTATCAGGTGGTCGCGGCGGTCTTCGCCGAGCGCCCCTGACCCGCGCCGACCCCGGTCAGCCGGTCGCGCCGGCCCGGTTGACCACCAGCGCGGTCAGCAGATCCAGGTCCACGCCGGTCAGGCTCTCCACCTGGTGTACGCCGGGCATGTCCGGCAGGGGCGCCTCCGCGGGTACGGCCAGCACCGCCGCACCGGCGGCGAACGCGCTGGCCACCCCGGTCGCCGAGTCCTCGATCGCCACGCAGTGGCCGATCGGCACGTCCAGCAGCCGGGCGGCGGTCAGGTACGGCTCGGGGTGCGGCTTGGTCGCGACCACCTCGTCGCCGCACACCACCGCGTCGAAGTTGTCCCGCCCGAGGGTGTCCAGGGCGATCTCGACCAGTGGCCGCACGCTGGAGGTGACCAGCGCGGTGGGGATGCCCGCCGCCCGGACGGCGCGCAGCAGGGCGAACGCTCCGGGACGCCAGGACAGCCCGGTGCGGAACAGGTCCAGGATCCGGGCGTTGATCCACGCCGCGCTGGCCTCCGGGTCCCGTTCGGGCTGACCCAGGTCGTCGTGCACGATCCGCATCGACTCGGCCATGCTGGTGCCGACGATCGTCCGGCGGGCGGCGACGGAGAGTTCGCCGCCGTACTCGCGCGCGAGCTCCTGGAGGGCGACGTCCCACAGCTTCTCGCTGTCGACCAGCGTGCCGTCCATGTCGAAGAGCACGGCGGCGGGGTGATGGCTGCTCAGCGGATCCTCCAGGGTCGGTGCGGTACCGCACCGATTCTCCACCGCCTCCCGTCGACGGGTGCCCGATGGTCGACGCCGGGAGACGTAGGGCACGTCCCGGCAGCCGCGCCGGACGAGCGTCAGGAGACCCGGTGGTGGCGGCGACGACGGCATTTGAGCGCTGCCGGCGCCGGGCGTTGCCGGGTCACGACAGGCCTGTGCCCCTAGGTCAGGTCGCAGGCCTGCAGGGAGCGCTCGTAGCCACGGAAGAACGACTCGGTGCGCTGCTCGGAGGTGCCGTGCGAACCCTCGGCGAACCACGGCTGGTCCGGGTCGTCGCCGACCGCCGCCACGCCCTCGCGGAACTCCTCCAGGTCGCCCTCGGCCAGGCTCAGGTCGCCGGAGCGCACCGAGTCGCCCAGGTACGCCCCGGCCATGCAGTCGGCCTGCAACTCCTGCTGGATGGTGAAGCTGTAGTTGATGCCGAGCCGCACCTGGATGCCGTGGGCGTACTCGTGACCGAGCAGGTAGAACACGAACGCGTCACCGACCTGGCGGAACGCCGCCACCGACCAGGCGATGTCGTACGCGATGAAGTCCCCCTGTGAGCAGTAGACCGCGTTGTTGCGCGGCAACGCCTGGCCGCCGCACGACACCTCGCCGGCCCGCTGGTACGGGGTGATCCGCCGGATCGGCTGGAAGCGCTGCCCGGACGCCTTGAACTGGGCCGCCCAGTACCGCTCGGCGACCGCCTGGGCGTCGGCGACGTCCTGCTCGAACTCGGCGACGCTGGTGGTGCTGTCCGCCCGGGTGGTGCTCGGCCCCGGCGAGGCGGCCGACCCGCTCGGCGCCGGGCGCTCACCCTCCGGCTCGGCCAGCCCCCCGCCGGCGCACGCCGCCGACACCAGCGCGGCGATCAGCAGGCCCACCAGCGGACCCCGGGCATCGCGTCCTGATCGTGCCCCCACTGTGCCTCCCCTGGCGTGCGTGCTGAGCTTCGCAGTACCCCGACGATACGGTCGCCATGCCCACCGCCACATTTCACGTGCGCGGCCGCCCGGTGGTTCACGGCTCCCGCCGGTTCACGGCGTCGCCGCCGAACCGCCACAATGGGCCGGGCGGGTGTCACCGTCCGGTGAGGAGGGTCGTCGTGCACGTGCTGGGTAGCCGCCGGCGCAGCCAGCCCGCCCCGCCGCACATCGTGTGGCGCTCGCTGCGCGACCCGTACGAGGCCGGCAGCCGGCCCTGGCTGGAGCTGCGCGACGACGAGGTGGCGCCCCGGGTGGTGGCGGGCTACGCGCCGGTGCTGCTGATCTGGTCGTCGCTGTGGCCGCACCGGCCCCTCGACCGGGTCCGCTTCGACCTGGCTCGCGAGCCGTCCGGCCCGGACTGCGCGCTGCGCTGGACACTCACCACCGACGGCGAACTGCCGAGCGAGAGCACCCTCGGGTACCTGCGACACCGGCTCAACTACCTGATCAACAACCGGCTGCGGCTCTCCTACGGGCAGTGACCCGGTCACCCGGTGCTGTCGCGGCCCCGCTGCCACACGTCGCCCTGCTCGGCGTGCCTCTCCGCCTCGTACCGCTGCTGGACGGCCCGGGCGTCCCGCCCGGCGGCGTCGTCGTCGCCGGAGCGCAACCGCGCCCGGTCACGCCACGCCACCAGTCCGAACGCCCCACCCCCCAGCGCGGCGAAGACCCCGACCACCACCCAGACCGCCGTCATCCCGCCACCCTAACCATCCACCACCACCCGCCGCGCGCACTGATCATGAGGTTGTCGCCGGGCGGCGCGGCGTGTCGGAACGACAACCTCATGATCGACGCGCGGGGGATCCGCGCGGTGCCGGCGGGTCGTAGCGTGTCCGGGTGGGGTGGGTGGCTTCGACGTCTCCGGTGAAGCGACGCCGGGACGGCGTCGGGACAGGAGGGACCATCGTGAAGTACATGATTCTGCTCTACGGCTCGCAGAAGGACTACGACGTGCTGACCGGCCGGACGACCGACCGGCCGGCCATGTCGGCCGAGCAGAT
The DNA here is from genome assembly GCF_003667455.1 of Micromonospora sp. CV4. Taxonomy (NCBI): domain Bacteria; kingdom Bacillati; phylum Actinomycetota; class Actinomycetes; order Micromonosporales; family Micromonosporaceae; genus Micromonospora; species Micromonospora sp. CV4. Next base: position 22,547 of record NZ_RCVI01000203.1, read on the forward strand.
CGCGGCCATGCACAAGCACATGGAGACGTTCCACCAGGCGCTCGCCGAGTCCGGGGAGCTGGTCGACGCCCGAGGGCTCAGCGAGCCGGTGCACGCCCGCCGTGTGCAGGTGCGCGACGGCGCGCCGGTGGTCACCGACGGCCCGTACCCGGAGACGCAGGAGGTCCTCGCGGGCTACACGATCGTGGAGTGCGCCAGCTTCGACCGGGCCACCGAGATCGCCGCCGGCCTGGTCGACCCCGACGCCCCCGGCGGGTACGTGGACGTGCGGCCGGTGCTGGACGGCGTCGAGGACCTGGCCGGCTGACCGGTGCCGGAGACCGCTCCTGCCGTCGAGGACCTGCTGCGTGCGCTGGCGCCGCAGGTCCTCGGCGCGCTGGTGCGTCGCTACGGGCACTTCGACACCGCCGAGGACGCCGTCCAGGAGGCGCTGATCGCCGCGGCGAACGCTTGGCCGCGCGACGGCGTGCCGGACAGCCCCCGGGGCTGGCTGATCACCGTCGCGTCCCGCCGGCTGACCGATCTGCTGCGCAGCGAGCAGGCCCGGATGCGACGCGAGGACACCGTGGCGCGGTGGGTGCTGCCCGAGCAGTGGCAGGCGCCCGACGCCGACCGGCCGCCGGCGGCGGACGCCGACGACACGCTCATTCTGCTGTTCCTCTGCTGCCATCCGGCGCTGTCGCCGGCCTCGCAGATCGCGCTCACACTGCGCGCGGTGGGCGGGTTGAGCACCGCCGAGGTGGCCCGGGCGTTCCTGGTGCCGGAGCCGACGATGACCCGGCGGATCAGCCGGGGCAAACAGCGGATCCGGGACAGCGGGCTGCGGTTCGCGCCGCCCACCGGCCCGGAGCGCGCCGACCAGCTCGCCGCCGTGCTGCACGTGCTGTACCTGATCTTCACCGAGGGGTACGCGCGCACCGCCGGGCCGGGGCTGCTGCGCGGCGACCTGACCGCCGAGGCCATCCGGCTGACCCGACTGGTGCACCGCCTGCTGCCGGACGATCCCGAGGTCACCGGGCTGCTCGCGCTGATGCTGCTCACCGACGCGCGCGCCCCGGCCCGGATCGGCGCGTACGGCGAGCTGGTGCCGATGGCCGAGCAGGACCGGGGCCGGTGGCGGGCCGACCAGATCGCCGAGGGGGTCGAGCTGATCACCGCGGCGCTGCCGCGCGGGGTCGTCGGGCCGTACCAGTTGCAGGCGGCCATCGCGGCCGTGCACGACGAGGCGCCCAGCGCGGCGGCCACCGACTGGGCGCAGATCACCGCCCTGTACGAGGTGCTGCTGGGCATCTCCGACAACCCGGTGGTGGCGCTCAACCACGCGGTGGCCGTGGCGATGAGCCGGGGCGCGCCGGCCGGGCTGGCGCTGCTCGCCGAGCTGGCCGACGACGCCCGGCTCGCCGACGATCCCCGCCTACCGGCCGCCCGCGCCCACCTGTGGGAGCTGATCGGTGCACGGGTCGCGGCGCGCGAGGCGTACCGGATGGCGGCGGCACGGTCGACGAACCTCGCCCAGCAGCGCTACCTGAACGCCCGCGCGGACCGGCTGGCGGACGACGCGCCGGCGGCCGACTGACGCCGGCGGCGGCGCGTCAGGGGCTGGCGGCCAGGAAGACGAAGGCGGCCATCAACACCAGGTGTACGCCGCCCTGCAGCACATTGGCCCGGCCCGGCACCACGGTCAGCACCGCGGTCACCGCGGTGAGCGCGAGCAGCGCGAGCTGGGTGCCGCCGAGACCCAGCAGCAGCGGGCCTTCCAACCAGATCGAGGCGATCGCTATGGCCGGGATGGTCAGGCCGATGCTGGCCATCGCCGAGCCGAGGGCGAGATTGAGGCTGATCTGCACCCGGTCGCGGCGGGCGGCGCGGGCCGCGGCCAGGGTCTCCGGCAGCAGCACCAGCAGCGCGATGATCACACCCACGAACGCGTGGGGAAGGTTCGCCGCCGCCACCCCGGCTTCGATGGTCGGCGAGACGGTCTTGGCGTCGCCGACCACCGCCACCAGCGCCACCAACAGCAGCCCCAGGCTGACCAGCGCGGCGCGGGTCGTCGGCGGCTTCGCGTGCTCCTCGGCGTCGATCACCCGGCCCTGGCTGTCGACCGGCAGGAAGTAGTCGCGGTGCCGGCCGGTCTGCACCAGCACGAACAGCCCGTAGAGCGCCAGCGACGCCACGGCGGCGAAGGCGAGCTGGGCCGGACTGAACTCCGGGCCCGGGCGGGCCGTGGTGAAGGTCGGAATGACCAGGCTCAGCGTGGCCAGGGTGATCACGGTGGCCAACGCCCCGCCGGTGCCCTCCGGGTTGAACACCGCCACCCGCCGGCGCAGCGCCCCGAGCAGCAGGGACAGGCCCAGTATCCCGTTACAGGTGATCATGACGGCGGCGAAGACGGTGTCCCGCGCGAGCGACTGGGTCTTCTCCGGTCCGCTGATCATCAACGTGACGATCAGGGCGACCTCGATCACGGTGACCGCGACGGCGAGCACCAGCGAGCCGTACGGCTCACCCACGCGGTGGGCGACCACCTCGGCGTGGTGCACGGCCGCGAGCACCGCGCCACCCAGCAGCGCCGCCACCACCACGACGACGGGCGCGGGTAGCTCCCGCCCCCACGTCACGAACAGCATCAGCACGGCGAGCACCGGTACGGCGACGGTCCAGTCGGTCAGGCGGGAACGAAGCAGGGCGGCCATGCGATAAAGACTGCCAGGTCGGGTGATCATGTGCCCACCATCGACGCAGCGGTTTCGAGCGACGGATGTCTCCCTTGACGAAAAGTGCGCACCTTCCTACTCGCGCAAACACGTAACTCATGGGTTACGCTTTGGGCGTGGACGAGGTGGCCACCGCGATCGCGGACCCGGTACGGCGGCGCATCCTGACCATGCTGCGCGACGAGCCGCTGGCCGCGGGCGAGATCGCCCAGCGCTTCGCGATCAGCCGGCCCGCGATCAGCCGCCATCTGCGGGTGTTGCGCGAGAGCGGGCTGGTCCGCGACGACCTGGTCGGCCGCAGGCGGATCTACCGCCTCGACCCCGGCCCGCTCGCCGAACTGGTCGACTGGCTCGCCCAGCTGGTCACCGCCGACCGGTGGGAGCGGCACCTCGACGCGTTGGAGACCGAGGTCTATCGAACCCGCAGGGAACGCCGCAGCGGCGGCCCGGCGGAGCACCGAAGGGAGCACACGGCATGACCCGTACACCCGCCGGACGACTGTTTCGCACCGACACCGGCCACGATCTCGTTCTCACCCGCACGTTCCGCGCCCCGGCGGCGGACGTGTGGGCCAGCCTGACCGAACCGGAGCGCACCGCCCGCTGGTTCGGCCCCTGGGAGGGCGACGCCGCGCCCGGGCGGACCATCCGGGTGCAGATGGCGTACGAGGAGCAGCAGCCCTGGTGCGACGTCCACATCGACGCCTGTGAACCGCAGCGTCGACTGGCCGTGTCGATGATCGACAGCTACGGAAGCTGGCTCCTGGAGATGGAGCTGTCCGAGGCGGACGGCAGGACCGAGCTGCGGTTCGTCCAGCACCTCACCAGCGTGGAGGGCATCGCCGAGGTGGGCGCCGGCTGGGAGTACTACCTGGACATGCTGGTCGCGTCCCGGGACGGCTCACCCCGGCCCGAGTTCGACGAGTACCACCCCGCGATGCAGCCCTACTACCAGGCGCTCACCCGATCGGCCCCCGACTCCGCCCGGCACGCCTGAGGCCGCGCTCCGGGCTCGCGGAGGACGGCGACATCTGGGTCAGGGAAAGCGTCCGTCAGAGCGGACGTTCACGGGAAAGGAGGGCACACCCACTCCCCGCCACTTCTAAGGTATAGCGCACCGGGGGGCTTGCGGCAAGACCCCGGTCATGCCGCAGAATCGCCGACCGAGGCCAGGACCTGCGGAAATCGTAGTCACGGTTTCCCCGCCACCTCAGATCGGAGCCGATGAGTGAACCCCCTGACCACCAGCGTGTTCGACCTTCCCGACCATCTCTCTCCCAAGGCCGACCCGGCGCTGGTCGACCGCGACGAGCGGCACTTCGCGGCCCTCGCGGAGAGCCTTGCGGAGTTGCACGCCGAGCTGTCCGAGCGTCTCGACAGCGCTCGCAAGGCGCCCGGGGGCAAGGGCCGTCAGGCGGTGGACCGGGACATGGAGGTCCGCCGGCTGACCGCTCGCCTGCGCGCACTGAGCCGCTTCGGTCTGGACCTGTGCATCGGACGCATGGTCGGCACGGACAACCCCGAGCCCGTGTACGTCGGACGGCGTGGCCTCACGGACAGCGCCGGTCGTCGGCTGTTGCTCGACTGGCGCTCCCCCGCGGCTGAGCCGTTCTTCGGCGCGACCCACGGCAACCCGATGGGTCTGGCCAGCCGCCGCAGGTATCGCTGGACCCGTGGCCGGATCAGCGACTACTGGGACGAGGTGTTCACGCCGGACGGGTTGGAGGGGCACGCGGCGCTCGACGACCAGTCCGCCTTCATCGCCAGCCTGGGCGGCAGCCGGTCGACCCGGATGCGGGACGTGCTCGGCACCATCCAGGCCGACCAGGACGCCATCATCCGCGCGGGGTCCCGCGGCGCTCTCGTCGTCGACGGCGGTCCCGGTACGGGAAAGACCGTCGTCGCCCTGCACCGCACCGCCTACCTCCTCTACTCCGACCCGCGCCTCGGTCACCGTCGGGGCGGCGTGCTGTTCGTCGGTCCGCACCAGCCCTACCTGGCCTACGTCGGCGACGTCCTGCCCAGCCTCGGCGAGGAGGACGTGCAGACCTGCACGCTGCGGGATCTCGTGCCCGAGGGCGCCGCGGCGACCGTCGAGACCGACCCGGAGGTGGCCCGCCTGAAGTCGTCCGCGGATCTGGTGCAGGCGATCGAGGCGGCCGTCAGGTTCTACGAGGAGCCGCCGACCACACCCATGACGGTCACGGCCGGCGACGCCGAAGTGCGGCTGAGCGCCGACGACTGGGCCGAGGCGTTCCGGGCGCCGGGGCCCGGCACCCCGCACAACGAGGCCCGGGACGAGATCTGGGAGGAGTTGCTCACGATCCTGCTGGAGAAGTACGACGGCGACGAGCCGGACGACCTGGTCCGCAGGTCGCTGCTGCAGAACCGGGAACTGCTCACGACCGTCAACCGCGCGTGGCCTCTGCTCGAACCGACGGACCTCGTCGGTGACCTGTGGTCGGTGCCGGCCTACCTGCGCAGGTGCGCGCCCTGGCTCAGTCCGGACGAGGTCCGGAAGCTTCAGCGCGGCGACGCCCAGGCCTGGACGGTGTCCGACCTGCCCTACCTGGACGCGGCACGGCAGCGGCTCGGCGATCCGGAGGCGTCCGGGCGCAAACGCCAGCACGATGCCGCCGTCGCCGTCGAACGCGAGCGCAGGGCCACGGTCATCGACGAGCTGATCGAGGCCCAGGTCTACGACGACGGTGAAGGCGTCCTGTCGAGCCTGCGCCAACTGGATCTCCAGGACGCCCTGGTCGACGAGACCGCGCTGCCCAGCACCGACCCGGACCAGCTCGCCGGCCCGTTCGCGCACATCGTCGTGGACGAGGCTCAGGAACTGACCGACGCGGAGTGGCAGATGTTGCTGCTCCGCTGCCCGTCCCGGAGCTTCACCATCGTCGGGGACCGCGCCCAGGCCAGGCACGGATTCACCGAGTCGTGGCAGGAACGGCTTGAGCGGATCGGGCTCGACCGGATCGACGTGGCCTCCCTGAGCATCAACTACCGGACGCCGAAGGAGGTCATGGCGGAAGCTGAGCCGGTCATCCGGGCCGTGCTCCCCGACGCCAACGTGCCGACGTCCATCCGCGGCAGCGACGTCCCTGTCGTACACGGATCTGCTTCTGACCTGGGGTCGATCCTCGACACCTGGCTCGCCGCGCACTCCGACGGCATCGCCTGCGTCATCGGTGACCCCACGTTCCCGACGACGTCCCGCGTCCGGTCGCTGACCCCGGAGCTGTCGAAGGGCCTCGAATTCGACCTGGTCGTCCTCGTCGACCCCGAGTCGTTCGGCGCCGGCATCGAGGGAGCGGTCGACCGCTATGTCGCGATGACCCGGGCGACCCAGCAACTGGTCATCCTCACGAGCTCCTGACGGGTTCTCACCGCCGGAGCGTCTCCTCGTGCAGCGCCGCGAACTCGGCGGTCAACGCCGGCAGCGGGAAGTGCGCGTTCAGGCCGCTGGGGTTGGGCAGCACCCAGACCCGGGCTGGGCCCAGCCGATCCGGCTGCGGGCCCAGCCCGGCCCGGGGCCGGACAAAGGCGATCCGGTACGCGGTCACCCCGAGGACGGCCACCCACCGCGGCCGGTGCCGCTCGGTCTTCACCGCCAACGCCGCCACCCCGGCCACCAGCTCGGTCGACGTCAGCTCGGCGGCGCGGGCGGTGGCCCGGTTGCTCAGGCTGGTGATCCCCAGTCCCTGCCGCAGCAGCTCGTCGCGTTCCCACGGGCGCAGCTCCCGGTCCGTGAAGCCGGAGCGGTGCAGGGCCGGCCAGAAGCGGCTGCCCCGCCGGGCGAAGTGCTCTCCCACGGCGGCGGAGTAGAGGCCCGGGTTGAAGCCGCAGAACAGCACCCGAAGACCGGGACCGATCACATCCACCAGTCCGCGGCCGGCCGCCGCCGCCACCTCCTGCGGGGTCGGCCGCCGGAGGTGCCCCGGCTCGCCCGTGTCCATCCCACCGATCCTGCCGTACGGTCCGCCGACCGGACACGACTTCCGGGGCGACGGGGGGGCGGCCCGGGCGTGCGCCGTCGATCACGGCTTGACACCCTTAACGGATGCAGTCCATCGACCACCTCGCCACCAGCCGCTACGCCCGGATGCGCTGGAACACCCCACTGTCCGAGGAGCACGCGTCCCTGCTGCTCCAACGGCTCGACGTCCGCCCCGGCTCGCGCGTGCTCGACCTCGGCTGCGGCTGGGGCGAGCTGTTGCTCAGGGCGGTCGCCGCGGGCGGCGTCGGCGGCCCGGTCGCGACGAGGGGCGTCGGCGTCGACACCGACGACGCCGCGCTGGCCCGGGGGCGGAGGCTGGCCGCCGGCCGGTCGCTGAACCGGCACGTCGCGTTCGTGATGGGCGAGGCGGCGGCCTGGCATGAGCCGGCCGACCGGGTCCTGTGCGTCGGCTCCGCGCACGCCTTCGGCGGCACCGGCGCAGCCCTCGACGCGCTCGCCACCGTGGTCCGGCCCGGTGGACGTCTGCTGTTCGGCGAGGGGTTCTGGGAGCGTCCCCCGAGCGGGGAGGCCGAGCAGATCTTCGGGGCGGAGGTCACCGATCTGGCGGGCCTCGTCGAGGCCGCGCGTGGGCGCGGCTGGCGGGTCCTGCACCTGAGCACCGCCGACCAGCGGGAGTGGGACGACTTCGAGTCCACCTGGCTCGCCGGTCGGCAGGAGTGGCTGCTGACCTACCCGGAGGATCCCCGCGCGGCGGAGGTCCGCGCGGAACTCGACGACCGGCTGCGCCAGTACGTCACGGTCTATCGGGGAATGCTCGGCCTCGCCTATCTCGTCCTCGGTCGGTGACAGTCCGTTCTTGACCTCGGTCGCTACGGTACGGGTGGTGAGCGGTCGACCTCGCGATCCCCACGTACGCCCCGCCCTGCACTGGCGAATCCTCATCGTGTTCGCCGGCACCGTGCTGGTGTGGCTGTTCGTCTACCACGACGCCCTGCTCGGCCGTGACTACGACCGCCCGACCCATGTCGCCCGAGCCGTCCTCACGACGCTGCTCGTCGTACCCCTGGTGGTGGCCGCCCGCCGGCTGCTGGACCGGCGGCCCTGGACCGGCCTCGGGTTGCCCTCCCTGCGCACCGGCTGGCGGCACCTGCTGCTCGGCATGGCCTGCTGGCTTGTGCCCGCCGCCCTGGGGTTCGCGCTCTGCCTCGGTTTCGGCTGGGTCGAGATCAGCGTGCGCACCTCCGCCGCGGACGCCCTGCGGGTGGCGGCCCTTCTGGTCGCGCTCGTCTTCCTCTACGAGGCGCTGCCGGAGGAGCTCGTCTTCCGCGGCTACCTGTACCGCAACCTCGCCACCCGGTTGCCGGCCTGGCAGGCCGTCACCGGGCAGGCCCTGCTGTTCACCCTGTTCGGGTTCCTCGTCGGCGCCGCCACCTCCCCCGACCGGCTCCTCCTCTTCCTCGTCTTCGCCCTCCTCCTCGGCGCCTTCCGCCTCGCCACCGGTGACATCTGGGCGGGCATCGGCTTCCACCTGGCCTTCCAGACCGTCGCCCAGCTGTTCGGCGAGATCGGAGGCGTCTTCGACGTCACCGGAGCGACCGTCCTGAGTCTCGTCGCCCTCGGTGGCCTGCCGTTCTCGCTCGGCTGGATCGCCATGCGACGGCTCCACCGGGACCGCCTGCGGTGGCAGGCCGTCGAGCCGGACCACGCTTCCTAGACGGCCGGATTGCCCGGCGGGGTGCGCTGCAGGCGCATGACGTAGGAGATGACGGCGATGGCGAGCGTCTTCAGCACCGAGATGCCGACGACCGTCCAGTACTCGCTGGTGAACGCGCCATCCCAGCCGGACACCGCCTCGTAGAGGACCGGCAGCACGGCGATCAGCACGTCGGTGATGAGCCCCTGCACGACGGTACGCACGGCCCGGTTGCGGGCGTCGGCCTTCGCGGGCAGGGGTGTGGTGGGGGTGATGGTCATGGGGTGCCTCCTCGGACTTTCCGGAGCCGATGCCCGATGCCGCCGTCGTTGGCGTGTCCAGCGTTCCTCGGCGGAGGAAAGGACCGCCACCGCGCAGACGGGACAGGTCGGGCGTGCACGCCAAAAGGAACAAACCTGGCAGGCCTTGGGCCTCCGGTCCGCGGCGGCGCTGGTCAGGAGTCCGCCGGCACCCCGGCTTCGAGTTGGCCGATCATCGGGGCCAGGAGGTCGTTGAGTTCCCGAGCCAGCACCGTGACGGCTCTGCGCGCCGCTGGCGCCACGGACTCATCCGGCCCGTCCGGGGCCGGCGGCAGATCACCGAGCGGAATCGGCGCGTCCACCTGCAGCACCGCGCGCAGGTGCGGGCTGCGTGTCCGATCCTGCTCCGACGGCGTCGTGTACTGGCCGAACAACTGCGGCCAGTCCCGCCAGCCAGGGTCACGCTGCCACTGCTTCGTCCAGGTCAGCTCCGCCGGCCACCGCGAGACGACAGTCACCGCGCAGAGCATGCTCCCGTCCCACGGGCTTCGCGAGCAGGTCGCCGAGATGATTCGCCGGTGCCAGCGGACGAAGCCCGGGGACAGCTCGGCGGCCAACCGCCACGCCGTGGCCGCGAACGCCACCGGCGCGATGTCACCCCAGGTGTCGGCGAACTCGTCGATCCGACCCAGCACCTCAGCCTCGTAGCGGCCGCGCCCATCGATGCCGTGCTCCCGGTCGAACTGCTCGTCGAGCCAGAAGGCGCGCGGTTCAGGCATCCCCATCACCACCCAACGTCGTGGCATCCATCAGGTCATCCGCACCCGAGCCGCCGAGCACACCATGACACAGGAGGGCGGTCGGCGTGGGAGGGGCAGCAGAGCCGGGGGCCTGCCGGGGTCGCGCCTAGACGCCCGCACCCGATGCGACGGCTTCCGTGTACGACATCATCAGCGGAGCGCAATCGAGGTTCAGCGCGTGCAGGACCGCATGATGCTGCTCCTCGGCCCTGAGCTCGGAACGACCGAGCGCGACGCCCAGCTCCGCCTCGTCGACCGGCGCGACGCCGAGCGCCACGAACGCAGCCGGATCGGCCCCGTAAGCGCCCGAGGGTGGGGTCGCGTCCGGCGGATACGGGCGGCCGAGCATGTCGAACAGGATCTCGTTGTCGTCGTCGTCCCAGGTCTCGACGAGATAAGCCTGATCAGACAGGTACTCGTGGTAGCGGCTGCCGTCGCGGAACAGCATGGCCACCAGGACATCGGAGTCGAACACGTCGAACGAGGTGGCCACGCTGCCCTGGGCCAGGCTCAGCAGCTGCGCCAGCTTCTCGGTCTCGGCGTGGATGCCGTCCACCTGTGACGGCACGACCGCCCACCGAGACTCCGCGACCGGGATGATCACGGCCGTCTGCTGCGCCGCGGCCACCGCGGCACGGACATCGGCGAGACTGCCCGTGGCGAGAACGGTCTGATAGCTGCTGCCCACGAGCGGAGATCGTACCGGCAGCGGCTAGCCGACGAAGATGCAGAAGGGATGGCCGGCCAGGTCGGCGTACACGCGCAGTGGCTCGTCCGGGTCGTCGATGCGGTCGTACAACAGCCGGCCACCGAGACGCAGGACGCGTTCGTGCTGGACCTGCAACTCCGCAACCGACTCCACGGTCAGGTCCAGATGCAGCTGCTGGGGCACGTCATGCTTCGGCCACGTCGCTTCCGGCAGGTGCTCCACCTGCTGAAACGCCAACTGGGGTGCGCCCTCGGAGCTCCTCAGCACCAGCCAGTCACGACCGCGCTCGTCCGCCTGCCCCGCCGCCGGCGGCTCGTCGCCGGGTCGGTAGACCAGGCCCAGCAGGCGTCGATAGAACTCCGCCAGGGCCCGCGCGTCGGTGCAGTCGAGCACCACCGAACACAGCCTGGGCACGCTCTCCGGGTCGACCACGCGTGATCACCTCCACCAGCCATTCTGGTCGTACGACAACGCCACCGCATCCGGAGCGAACGCCGACGACGCTGGGGCCGACCCGCCAGCCGCGCAGCCTGACCCGTCGACGTTTCGTGGTCACGGCACTAGCCGGCACGTCCTGGCCGATGCAGCCAGGGCGCGACCCTGGGCACCGCCGCGACAAGGGCGACCGCGAGCACCGTGATGAACGCCTGCCCGATCCGGCCGAGCGTGATCCCGGACGCGGTGTCCAGCACATAGTTGGCATACCCGTTCGCCACCGCGTCGCTGACGAGCACGACACAGCCGAGCCACAGCCCTTCAAGCCGGCGCAGCGCCAGCAGCAGCGCCGCGAGCGGGTCGAACACGGTCAGCGAGGTGAAGTACCACATCAGCCAGCGGGGCATGGACGGGCTTGGACCACCCGGCCGGACCCCGAGCAGGTCGCCCAGGTGAACAATCCCGCCGTACGCGAAGACACAGACGGCGGCGATCACGACAACTCGCACCCACCTGGGCACGCCGGCCCAGCGCCGGAGCGATGTCGGTGTCGCGGCCACGGACCCCCCTCGCTCGGGCAGTGGCCCGCTCGCGCCGCATCGATGCCAACGCGGCGTCCTCAGGACGTTTGTCTCGCCGACTCCGGATGGCCGCCTGATCTCACCATGACACTGGCAACGTTTGTGGTCACGGCACCAGGCACTTGTCATGCGGGTCTTGACAACCATCATGCTCCACCGTGGACGATTCAGCGTGCGCATTCTCGTGGTGGGTGGCAGTGGCCTGATCGGTTCGCATGTCGTGGATGTGCTGCGCGAGCGGGGCCATGCCGCGACCACGGTGGCACGCACGGCCCGCCCGGGCGTCGATCACGCGGTCGATGTCGGGTCCGCGTCGACCGATGACCTACGGCCGCTGCTCGCCGGTCACGACGGCGTCGTGTACGCCACCCGCACGGACGAGCAGCGACCACTGCCCAAGCCGATCTACCCGGTGTTCCGCCGGGACAACGTCGAGCCGGTGGTGCGCCTGTTCACAGCCGCCCGCCAGGAGGGTCTGACCCGAGGCGTCATCATGGGCTCGTACTACACCTACTTTGATCGGCTGCACCCGCAGTTGCGGCTGACGGCCCGCCACACGTACATCCGGTGCCGGGTGGAGCAGGCCCGGGAGGGACGGGCGGCCGCCGGCCCGGATCTGCCGGTTGCCGTGCTGGAGTTGCCGTTCGTCTTCGGCCGGGCCGGCGACCGGCTGCCGAACTGGGCCGGTCCGCTGGACCGTTGGGCACGGTCACGTACTCCCCTGGCCGTCCCCGCGGGCGGCACTGCGGCGGCCTCGGCGCGCAGCGTGGCCGAGGTCGCGGCGAACGCTCTGGAGCAGGCCCGTGGTGCGGACATCCCGATCGCCGACGAGAACCTCACCTGGAACGACATGATCGCGCGCATCGCCGAGGCAGTCGGCCGACGTCGCCGCGTCGCCCGCCTGCCCGCCGGCGCGGTAAGGGCCTCCCTGCGACTCGGCGGCGCGCTGCAGGCCCTCAGCCGTAAGGAGTCGGGCGTCAACCCGACCCACCTGGCCGACCTTCTGCTCGCCGACCTGTTCATCGAGCCGACGACCGGACGATCGCTGGAACCGGCGCTCCGCGAAACCTTCGCCGACGCACCGACGACGTAGGACGACCGGGCCCCCTGGGGCGGGGCTCGTTCGGTGGCCTTCAGCTGAGTTGTTCTGCCAGTCCGACGATGATGCCCTCGGGGCCGCGGACGTAGCAGAGGCGATAGGCGTTCTCGTACTGCGCCACCTCGCCGACAAGTTCGGCGCCGTGGGCGCGCACGCGGGCGAGGACGTCCTCGATGTCGTCGACGGCGAACATGATGCGACGAATGCCCAGCGTGTTCGCCGGTGCGTCCTTCGGCTCGGCGCTGATCGCCTTCGGCGTGTGGAACTTCGCCAGCTCGACGCGACCGTGGCCGTCCGGGGTCCGCAGCATCGCGACGTCCTGTCGGACGTCGTCGATCCCGATCACACGCTCCACCCAACGCCCCTCGATCGGCCCCTTGCCCTCCAACTCCAGGCCGAGCTCGACGAAGAACGAGACAGTGGCGTCGAGGTCGTCGACAACGATGAGGACGTTGTCCATTCGCTGGATCGGCATGCTGGGTCTCCCTGGTGTGTTACGGCCAGGGTGGCCGCATCCACCTTTGAGACGGAGCCGCCGGACCGTTCTCGACATCCTCTGCAACGTCGTCTTCGGAAACCTCGTGACGGCGGCGGCAGTTGCCCATCACGAGCCAGTTCCCGCCCCGGCTGATAGCGTCGTCCGTCGTGGACCGCGGCGATGACTTGCAACTCGCGTTCGACACGTCGGATCTGGCGGCCGACCTCGCGCTCGCGTACTTCGAGTCTGGCGTTCCCACAACGCTGAAGGCCGACGGCACGCCGGTCACGGAAGCCGACCGGGCAGTCGAGCGGCTGTTTCGCGACACGTTGTCCGCGGCGAGACCGGACGATGCGCTCCTCGGCGAGGAACTTGGCCGACTCGGTGACTCCGAACGGCTCTGGATCATCGACCCGGTCGACGGCACGTCGTTCTTCAGCCGGCGTGACCCGAACTGGCGGGTTCACATCGCGCTGCAGGTCGCCGGGAGCACCGAGATCGCCGTCGTCACCGCTCCCGCGCTGGGACGCTGTTGGTGGGCGACCCGGGGTGGCGGTTCCTTCGAGTCGTCCTGGCCACGCGAGGATGCCGCAACGAAGCGACTTGAGGTCAGCACCACGTCGATGCTGGCTGATGCTCGGCTCGATGCCCTGGACGACGCGTCCAGAGCCCGTCTCCCACCGGGCGCGGCCCGCCCACCGGCGAGCCCCCTCCCGCTCGTCGAGCTTGTCCGTGGCGAAACCGACGCCTTCCTGGTGGAGCGGTACCACATCTGGGATCACGCGCCCTGGATCCTTCTCGTCGAGGAAGCGGGCGGCCGTTTCACCGATCGAACCGGAGGACGTGCGGGCGACCAGGGCGGTGGTCTGTACTCCAACGCCAACCTGCACAGCCAGTTGCTCGCCGCGCTTCAGTACCCGGCGCGCCCCTGATCTCCGTAACGAAGACCGGTGGACGAGCAGCCCGCCTTTGCTGCCGGCTGCGCACCCGATGATCTTCGGTACGACCTCCACGCCGACGGTCATCGGCCCCTTGTGTCCTGGATACTCCCGGCATGGGCACGCCCTACACTCCTGCCGCTACGTTCCGCCGAACGCAAGCTGAACGTGTGGACCAGCTGCTGTCATGGAAGCGGTCGGACCAGGCGTTCTTCGCCGCCGGCGCCTGCCATGTGCTCGCCTGGGTCGCCGCCGAACGGTACGCCTCGGCCGGTTTCGGCATCGTCGGCATGCGTCAGTTCGGTCATCCCCACGTCAGTCACGTGATCATCAGCAACGGCCGCTGGGCCTTCGACCACGATGGCTGGACCCCCTTGCCCGAGCTACTGCGCGCCACTGCCGAGTACGAACCAGACCCGAGCTGGGACCTACTGCCGATCACATCAGCACTTCGACACTTCTGCGCCGCTCACAAGCACCGAACGCCGGAGCAGTACGCGCACGACCCGCTGCCACGCGCCCGGCGATACCTGCACCAACGACCCCGCCCAGCGGACGTGGTCTAGGACCTGAACGCCCGCCTTGTCGAAGCCACGCCTTTCCACCAGCGTTCGCCGAGGTCGCCTACCCTGGCCCGGTGCTTGCTGCTGAAGCCCCGAAGATCACTGACTGGATGCAGGCCTGGGGAAGCCTGGCCGGTCTCGTGATGTCAACAGCTGCCGTGATCTTCACCGGTCTGCTCTTCCGTCACGAGATCCGCGTGCGCCGAGAGGAGCAACGCGACAAGGAGGCAAGCCAGGCACGACTTGTTTTCGGGCAGGTCTCTGGAGTCTCCACTGACGGTGCGGAGGATCCTGGCCGAGAGCCCAGGCGCCACGAAACTCCCGCCACACTGCAATGGCTGGTGACCAATCGCAGTTCGTCACCAATCATGGATGTCGTTTTCCGCGTGCGTGCCGAGCGGAGCCTGGTCGACTGGGTAGATGCACGTCACGAAGAACTGGTGACGGACAGCCTGAGTGGCGAACTGCAAGTGAATCCGGACCTGTTCTACGTGAAGCGCGGCCAATTTGATCCGCGAACGATTCATTGGGAGTTCGAATTCACCGATGCGGCCGGCCTGCGCTGGGTGCGGGAGCGAGGGTCCCTGCCACGCCGGATCGTGCGGCCCGTGGGCCGCGTTTCTGCGGGTCAGTTGACCAGGGCAGCCCTTTCGTTGCGCTCCACCGACGTGGATGGACGGCGTCTGCGTTGGCTCACCTGGCTCGTCGCCCACTACTTCCGCCGCTTCGGCTTCGGCCCTCTCGACCTACCCCGGTCACGGCGACCAGGGAATCAACCTGGCGACCAGCGGGGACCGCAGACGCTGCCCCGCGATGCGGCGTGAGGAACAGGAACGGCAGGCCATCTGCGACCTCGCATGCCGTCTGACAGACGCCATCGAAGCCGCTGATGCCGGTGACTTTGATGGCCACGAGTTCGGCGGTAGCGAAGCCGTCCTCTACGCCTACGGTCCCGACGCCACCCGACTCTTCGCGGCGATGGAGCCGCAGCTACGAGCCTTCACCGCAAAGCCGGCCCACGCCACCCTCCGCTTCGGCGAGCCAGACGACCCGACCGCCGTCGAGCAGCGCATCGATCTATGACCGTCCGATGACCCTTCTCAGGACAGAGTTCTAGACCAACCGTCGAGCATGTCCTGGGACGGATCTGTCAAGCATCTGGTGGGACTGGACACGCCGGCGGCCGGCTGTCGTAGGCAGCACCCGGCCGGGCGACGGCGGATCGCCATGACGCGGCACCGCGGACCGTTGACGGCTTACCGCCGACCCGGGAAGTGTCTGTGTGCGCCGATACCATCCAGCGCTGACCCGCGAGGATGGAGCTTTCGATGTCCGGCACTCCCTTGACTGACGCCCGCAACCCCGCTGACGTGGTGACCGACATGGTTCATCAGGTCCTTGAGATGGCCCAGACATGGACGCATTGGGACGGGCAGCCGCGGTCGGTGGACGACCGGGTCTACAGCCCGCACAAGGCAATCCGGCGTGTCACCGACCATCTCATCGACCACCTGGCCGAGATCGAAGCGCGAATCGCCGGCGTACCGACGATCCCGGATCACTGGCACGCTTCCGCGATCACCACACCCGCCGACCTGGCGCCGTTCACTCCCGAGGATCTTGACGAGGCGCGCAGCCGGCTGACCCGGCTCGCGCACATTCTTGAGGTCAGGCTTCGACGGCTCTCGGACGCCGAGCTCGACCAGCGGCAAGCCGGTGCCTGGTCGGTTCGGCAGATCGCCTTCCATCTGGAGGAGTCCCTCTACTACGCCAAAGCCATCGGCAGCTTGAGCTGAAGGTGCGTCACAACGTCCCGCTGGTTGAACGAGGCGCCCTTCAGCACCCCGGCGGCGGCTGTCCAATCTCCGGACCTGCGTGACACATCGGTATCAGGACGTGCGTGACACTCTGCCAAGTGCTGGTCGTAGGTTGAGCCCGCCGGCGGCGCATGGCAGGCTCGTGCCCCATGATCGATGATTTCGCGAAAGAGTACCTGCATCACGACCTGCGAAATATTCGTGAGGTAATGCTCTGGAAGCTCGACGGGCTCTCCGAGTACGACATCCGCCGCCCCCTGACCTCGACTGGAACCAACCTTCTCGGCTTGATCAAGCACCAGACGCTGTCCGAGTCCAGGTACTTCGGCGAGGTCTTCGACCGGCCGTTCCCCGAATCGCTTCCCCGGTGGGACGACCTCGGGGCGCGCGGCGACGACATGTGGGCGACCGAGCACGAGACGCGCGAGGAGATCATCGACCGCTACCGCCGCGTATGGGAGCATTCAGACGCGACGATCACCGCCCTCGCCATCGGCTCCCCGGGCTACGTGCCCTGGTGGCCACGGCCCCACGTGAAGCTGTTCAACGTCATGGTCCACATACTCACCGAGACCAGCCGGCACGCCGGACATGCCGACATTCTGCGCGAACAGCTCGACGGCTCGACCGGGACAACAGCCGAGTATGCGAACCCGCAGCGTGACGCGGCCTTCTGGGACGCCCAGTGCGCGAAGATCGAGCGGGCCGCCAAAGCGCACTCAAAGCTCGTCACGTAGGTGTCACTTGCCGTTGTCACTTGCCATTGTATTGATCAACGCCGAGGCGTAGTCGATCAAAGCGGACTGTTTGCCTCGTGAGCTGCTCTTACGCCTGGTGTTGATGGTCAGTGATTGGCATTGCGGGTTTCCCTCAGACGGCCTGGAAGCGGCATGATCTTGGTCCTGCCGTGCCGCACCTGAGACGTGCCCCGGGCGGCACCGGGCGCACACGGTTTAGGAAGGCGATTGAGGCAGGCTGGCCGAGCGACCGTCAGGCATCGCCTGCGTGAGCGGCAACTCGTAGGAGACTTCCGCGACCAGGGCACCGTCGATGTCCTCGACACGGGAGCCTTCGGGGATGGGCGTCCACCCGAGCTTCCGGTAGAAGCCCTGGGCGCCATGGTTGTCGGCGAGTACCCACAGCAGGGCCCGATCGCATCCCCAGGAGCGCAGCACAGCGAGGCCTTGCTCCATCAGGCGCCGCCCGACGCCCTGCCCCTGCGCCTGCGGGCGCACATGGATGGCGAAGACCTCGCCCCGCTGGCCAGCCTTCTGCAGGAAAGCAAATCCTTGAGGAGTGCCGTCGACGTCGGCCACCAGCAGTTTGTTCGGCTCGGGTGCCTGCGGCAGGTACTCATGCCACCAGGCCGTCAACGATTCTGGTGTCATGGCGTCCAACACCTCGTCGGGTAGCAACCCCCGGTAGGTAGCTTGCCGCGTCGCCAAGTGGACGCGAGCGATCCCAACGATGTCCTGCTGATCACCGAATCGAATACGCATGAACGGTCACGGTACCGGTGCGCGCAAGCAGCGCAGAACCTACAACCCTGGCACCTGACCTCCCCGCTCAACGTGGACCCCCGCACGGGTGGACAAGGTGGAGCGCCTTACCAGCCGATGTGAGTAGTGCGCTCGCTGTCATCGGCTGTGTGCGGCGGGTTCGCAGGGGGCTCGATCGACGGCAGTTGAGTGCACCAGGCCGGGGCTGGCGACCCGCCGTCGGAGTTGCTACTCGAGCTTGAGCTGATGCTCCTCCAAGGCCGCCTCGATAACCGCTAGCGCCTTGGGTCCCATGCCATGGAGCCTCGCGAGTTCTGCTTTGGGCACCCCGGCCAGCTGACTCAACTTGGTGTAGCCGGCGCCGTTCAAGGCCCGTGTGGCCGGTGCGCCGATCTTCGGAAGAGTGTCGAGGGAAGTCGTCATGGCAGAACTTTAGAGCGAGCGGGCATACCGCTGTGGGCCGTCTCGATCGCGCGCTCTTCTCGGCCATGCTGGTCAGTACGTAGGCAGCACAAGCCTGGTCGCCGGCGGCCTCCGCAAAACGCAGTGCCTGAAAAAATACCGCTGCGCCAAAGAGTGCCGTGACGTGTCGTAGGCCATCCATCCGATCGGCTCACAAAGCACTGCGGTCGCGCTGAACGGCTCCCGCTCAATTGCTGACGACTTCGCCGCATGAATCTTCGGAATGACGCGACACCTACGCCTCAGTTCTCCTGGACGCCGGGGAGAGCATCAAGGCCCTGTCGACCTACCTCGGCCACGCCGGCCCAGGGTTCAGCCTGCGGACCTACACGCATCTCCTGCCGACCAGCGAGGACCGCACGCGCCGAGCCATCGACACCGCCTTCGGTGCGGACCAGGCCGCCAATGACGGCCCGGAACCCGTTGACGGCCTGGAGACGGCATGATCGTGGTTCAGCCTCAGGTGCGGGTCAGGGCGCCTGCGCCCGTCACTTGGCGTTGAAGTAGCTGGCCTCCGGGTGGTGGACCACGATGGCGTCGGTGGCCTGCTCGGGCATGAGCTGGAACTCCTCGGACAACTCCACGCCGATCCGCTCCGACCCGAGCAGCTGCACAATCTTCGCCCGGTCCTCCAGGTCCGGGCAGGCCGGGTAGCCGAACGCGTACCGGCAGCCCCGGTAGTCGTTGCGTAGCAGGCCGGCCAGGTCCGCCGGGTCGTCGTCGGCGATGGTACGGCCGTCGGGCAGGGTCAGCTCGGCGCGGACGCGCCGGTGCCAGTACTCGGCGAGGGCCTCGGTGAGCTGCACGGAGAGGCCGTGCACCTCCAGGTAGTCGCGGTACTCGTTGCGGGCGAACAGCTTCGCCGCGTACTCGCTGACCGGCTGGCCGACGGTGACCAGTTGCAACGCGACCACATCGAGCTGGTCGCCCTTGGGCCGGAAGAAGTCGGCCAGGCAGAGCCGCCGTTCCTGCCGCTGCCGGGGGAAGGAGAACCGGGCCCGCTCGGCGTGCCCGTTCTCGTCCAGCACCACCAGGTCGTTGCCCTCGGAGTACGCCGGGAAGTAGCCGTACACCACGGCCGCCTCCAGCACCTGGTCGGCGATCAGGCGGTCCAGCCAGTAGCGCAGGCGCGGGCGGCCCTCGGTCTCCACCAGCTCCTCATAGGACGGACCACTGCCGCCCCGGGCGCCGCGCAGCCCCCACTGCCCGAGGAAGGTGGCCCGCTCGTCGAGCAGCGCCGCGTAGTCGGCCATCGGCACGCCCTTGACCACCCGGGTGCCCAGGAACGGCGGGGTGGGCACCGCCACGTCCGCGGCCACGTCGGAGCGGACCGACGAGTCGTGCAGCTCCGGCAGCGACTCGGTGACCACGGTGCGCTGCCGTTCCCGGCGTGCCCGTCGGGCTGCCAGCGCCGCCTCCCGCTCCGGGTCGATCACCGGCGCGCCGCCGCGCTTGGCGGTCATCACCCGGTCCATCAGGGACAGCCCCTCGAACGCGTCGCGCGCGTAGTGCACCTGCCCGGGGAACGTCGACCGCAGGTCGTCCTCGACGTACGCCCGGGTGAGCGCCGCCCCGCCCAGCAGGACCGGCCAGCGCTCCGCGACCCCGCGGGTGGCCATCTCGGCGAGGTTCTCCTTCATGATCACGGTGCTCTTGACGAGCAGCCCGGACATGCCGATCGCGTCGGCCCGGTGCTGCTCGGCGGCGTCGAGGATGGCGCTGATCGGCTGCTTGATGCCGATGTTCACCACCTCGTAGCCGTTGTTGGACAGGATGATGTCGACCAGGTTCTTGCCGATGTCGTGCACGTCCCCGCGCACGGTGGCCAGCACGATGCGGCCCTTGCCGCCGTCCTCCGTGGTCTCCATGTGCGGCTCCAGGTAGGCCACCGCGGTCTTCATCACCTCGGCGGACTGGAGCACGAACGGCAACTGCATCTGCCCCGAGCCGAACAGCTCGCCGACGACCTTCATCCCGTCCAGCAGGATGTCGTTGATGATCGACAGCGGGGACCGGCCGCCGGCCATCGCGACGTCCAGGTCGGCCTCCAGGCCGTTGCGCTCACCGTCGATGATCCGCCGCTTGAGCCGCTCGTCCAGCGGCAGGGCGGCCAACTCCTGCGCCCGGCTCGCCCGCGCGCTGGTCACGTCGACCCCCTCGAAGAGCTCGAGGAAGCGCTGCACCGGGTCGTACCCCTCGCGGCGCCGGTCGTAGACCAGGTCCAGCGCGACCTCGCGCTGCTCCTCGGGGATCTTCGACATCGGCAGGATCTTGCTGGCGTGCACGATCGCCGACGTCAGGCCGGCCTGCACGCACTCGTGGAGGAAGACCGAGTTGAGCACCTGCCGGGCCGCCGGGTTGAGGCCGAAGGAGATGTTCGAGATGCCGAGGGTGAAGTTGACGCCCGGGTAGCGGCGGGCGATCTCGCGGATCGCCTCGATGGTCTCGATGCCGTCGCGGCGGGTCTCCTCCTGCCCGGTGGCGATCGGGAAGGTCAGCGCGTCGATGAGGATGTCGGAGCGGTCCATCCCCCAGCGGCCGGTCAGGTCGTCGATCAGCCGCGCCGCGACCCGGACCTTCCAGTCCCGGGTACGTGCCTGCCCCTCCTCGTCGATGAGCAGCGCCACCACTGCCGCGCCGTGCTCCCGCACGACCGGCATCACCCGCGCGTACCGGGAGTCGGGGCCGTCGCCGTCCTCGAAGTTCACCGAGTTGACCACGCACCGGCCGCCGAGCATCTCCAGCCCGGCCTCCACGACGGCTGGCTCGGTGGAGTCCAGCATGATCGGCAGCGTCGAGGCGGTGGCGAACCGGCCGGCCAGCTCCCGCATGTCCTGGGTGCCGTCGCGGCCGACGTAGTCGACGCACAGGTCGAGCAGGTGCGACCCGTCGCGCGCCTGGCTGCGGGCGATCTCCACGCAGGCCCGCCAGTCCCCGGCCAGCATCGCCTCCCGGAACGCCTTCGAGCCGTTGGCGTTGGTCCGCTCCCCCACCATCAGCACCGACGCGTCCTGGGCGAACGGCACCGGGTGGTACACCGAGGAGACGCCCGCCTCGTGCCGGGGCTCGCGCGCCGGGGCGGTGACGCCGTGCAGCCGGTCGGACAGTATCCGGATGTGCTCCGGGGTGGTGCCGCAACAGCCGCCGACCAGACCTACACCGTACTCGGTGATGAACCGCTCCAGTGCGTCGGCCAGCTCCACGGGAGTGAGCGGGAAGTACGCCCCGTCGGCGGTGAGCACCGGCAGGCCGGCGTTCGGCATCACCGACAGCGGGATGCGGGAGTGCTGCGACAGGTACCGCAGGTGCTCGCTCATCTCCGCCGGGCCGGTGGAGCAGTTCAGCCCGATCAGGTCGACCCCGAGCGGCTCGATCGCGGCGAGCGCCGCGCCGATCTCGCTGCCCACCAGCATCGTTCCGGTGGTCTCCACGGCGACGTGGCAGATGATCGGCACCGACTCGCCCAGCTCGGCCATCGCCCGCTTCGACCCGACCACCGCGGCCTTGACCTGGAGCAGGTCCTGGCAGGTCTCGATGATCAGCGCGTCCGCGCCGCCGACGATCAGCCCGGCGGCATTCTCCTGGTACGCGTCGCGCAGGGTGGCGTAGTCGGCGTGCCCGAGGGTGGGCAGCTTGGTGCCCGGCCCGATCGAGCCGAGCACGAACCGGGGCCGCTCCGCGGTGCTGGCCGCGTCGGCGGCCTCCCGGGCGATCCGGGCACCCGCCTCGGACAGCTCCCGGATGCGGTGCGGGATGTCGTACTCGCCGAGGTTGGCCAGGTTGGCGCCGAACGTGTTGGTCTCCACGCAGTCCGCGCCGGCGGCCAGGTAGGCGTCGTGCACCCCCCGAACCACGTCCGGTCGGGTGACGTTGAGGATCTCGTTGCACCCCTCAAGGCCGTCGAAGTCGTCGAGCGTGAGGTCCGCGGCCTGCAACATCGTGCCCATCGCCCCGTCGGCGATGAGGATCCGATCGGCCAGCACATCCATCAACGAAGTCCGCACCCGTTCAGGTTAGTGCGGCCGCCATCGAACCTGACCGCCGTCCGCGCCCGATCCCATATTGTGTCAGCGGGATCACCCTGTCCGGTTCGTCGTCGAATGCCCGGTCGTCGGCCGGGCCGACCGGCGCGGCCGACGGGCCGCGCCCCGGCCCGGCACGTAGGCTGACGGACGTGAAGGACAACAGGGACGCCACCGTGCCCCACGGCCCGACGACCGGGCGCGGTCCCGGTGTCGGCCGCGACGACCAGGGTGAGGTGACGGCGTGACCGAGTTCGACGGACTGCCGGTGCTGCGGTCCCCGGTGGCCATCGCGGCGTTCGAAGGCTGGAACGACGCCGCCGACGCGTCCACCGCCGCGGTCGAGCACCTGGAGCAGGTCTGGAACGCCCGGCAGGTCACCGAGCTGGATCCGGAGGACTTCTACGACTTCCAGGTCAGCCGGCCGACCATCACGATGGCCGACGGGGAGACCCGCCGGGTGGAGTGGCCGACGACCCGGTTCATGGTGGCCAGCCCGGAGGGCACCGAGCGGGACGTGGTGCTGATCCGGGGCATCGAGCCCAGCATGCGCTGGCGGACGTTCTGCGAGCAGGTGCTGGAGATCTGCCACAGCCTCGAGGTGGAGCGGGTAGTGCTCCTCGGCGCGTTGCTCGCCGACGTGCCGTACACCCGGCCGCTGCCGATCAGCGGCAGCGCCTCCGACGCGCAGGCCGCCGAGCGCTACCAGCTCACCCCCACCCGGTACGACGGGCCGACCGGCATCGTCGGCGTGCTGCACGACGCGTGCACCCGCGCCGAGGTGGACGCCGTCTCGTTCTGGGTGCACGTGCCGCACTACGCCAACAACCCGCCCTGCCCCAAGGCCACCCTCGCCCTGCTGCACCGGGTCGAGGAGGTCGTCGACCTGCCGGTGCCGATGGCCGACCTGGCCGAGGAGTCCGCCGAGTGGGAGCAGCGCGTGCGCAGCGCCGCCGAGCAGGACGCCGAGTTGGGCGAGTACGTCCGCGAGCTGGAGGAACGGGTCGGCGACGAGGGCATCACCCCGCTGACCGGTGACGAGATCGCCCAGGAGTTCGAGAAGTACCTGCGCCGTCGGGGCGGTTCCGCCGGCCCCACCGCCGGTTCCTGGTAACGCCTCTCCCCCGTTTCGTGCGGGCCCCGGACCTTCTGGTTCGGAGCCCGTTTCCGCGTGTCCGGGGTGGCGCCGTCACACCCGCTAGGGCATCCTAGGAACCTAGCTGTGATCAAGGAGGCGGGTATGCAGATCAACCCCGGGGCCGCCGAGTTCCCGCACCGGCAGATCGCCGCGCAACTCAAGGCCCAGGTCCGCCGCGGCGACTGGGCGCCCGGCGAGCGGCTGCCGTCCATCCCGGCCATCGCCGAGATGTTCGGCGTCGCCAAACAGACCGTGCAACGCGCCGTCGACCAGCTGCGGGTCGAGGGCATCCTGATCACCAAACCCGGCTCCGGTACGTACGTCCGCGGCACCCGCCGCCGACTCAACCGGCTCTCCCGAGGCCGCTACGGCGGCTTCCGCGGCTACCACACCGACCTGGCCGCCCGGTACCGGCAGCAGCTCGTCTCGGTCGGCCGCTCCCCCGCCCCGGCCGAGGTCGCCGACGCGTTCGGGGTGCCCGACGGCACCGACCTGCTCTGCCGCCGGCACCTGGTCCGCACCGACGACTCCCCCGTCGAGGTGGGCGCCTCCTGGTTCCTGCCCACCGACACCGCCGGCACCTCCCTGGAGCGCGCCGAGGCGTTCGGCCGGCCGCTCTACCAGGAGGCCGAGGAAGCCACCGGGCGACGGTACGTCTCGGCCACCGACACGATCAGCGCCCGCCAGCCCAGCCGGGAGGAGGCCGAGACCCTCCAGATCCGGCCCGACACCCCGGTGCTGCACCTGCTGCACGTCGCGTACGACGCGAAGCGCAAGCCGATCGAGGTCGCCCAGGCCACCTGGCCCGGACCGATGACAACCCTCACCGAGGAGTACAAGATCCCCGGCCCCACCCCGGACCCGACCCCCGACCCCGGCCTGGTC
>NZ_RCVI01000259.1:0-2466 GCF_003667455.1 Micromonospora sp. CV4
GGCTGATCGGCACCGGGGTGGCCGGCGCGAGCTACCCGGCCCGGGCGCGCGCCTCGGCCGCGGCGGCCACGGCGCGCCCCGACGGCCGCTTCCTGATCCGGATCGACGCCACCGACATCGGCACCGGCGCCCGGACGGCGCTCTGGCAGGTCGCGGCCGACGCGCTCGGGGTGCCCCCGGAGCGGGTGGAGATCCAGATCGGCGACAGCGACCTGCCACCGGCCGGGGTGGCCGGCGGGTCGATGGGCACGTCCTCGTGGAGCTGGGCGGTGATCCGCGCGTGTGAGGCGCTGCGGGACCGGCTGCGGGAGACCCCCGGTGGGGTGCCACCCGACGGCGAGGTGACCGCCGAGGTGAGCACCGCCGACGAGGTACGGGAACAGCCCGCGCTGCCCCGGTACGCGTACGGGGCGCACTTCGCCGAGGTCCGGGTGGACGTGGACACCGGCGAGGTGCGGGTGAACCGGATGCTCGGGGTGTTCGCCGCCGGGCGGGTGGTCAACCCGACGACAGCGCGCAGCCAACTCATCGGCGGCATGACGATGGGGATCTCGATGGCGTTGCACGAGGAGGGCGTGCTCGACGAGCGGTACGGCGACTGGGTCAACCACGACCTGGCCACCTACCACATCACGGGGTGCGCGGACGTGGAGCGGATCGAGGCGTACTGGCTGGATGAGCAGGACAGCGAGCTGAATCCGGCCGGGGTGAAGGGCATCGGCGAGATCGGCATCGTCGGCACCGCGGCGGCGATCACCAACGCGGTGCACCACGCCACCGGCGTACGGATCCGCGACCTGCCGATCCGGCTCGACAAGCTGATCGGGCCATCACCATTGGCTTAAATAAGCCTGTGCTGATATAAAGGTCGTCGTGCACGCCTTCGACGTGCTGGGCGATCCGGTCCGGCGCCGCATCCTGGAACTGCTCGCCGGCGGCGAGCAGACCGCCGGCGCGGTCAGCGCGGTGATCCGCGAGGAGTTCGGCATCTCCCAGCCCGCCGTGTCCCAGCACCTCAAGGTGCTGCGGGACAACGGCTTCGCCACCGTGCGGCCGGAGGGCGCCCGGCGGCTCTACGCGGTCGACCCGCGCCCCCTGCGCGAGGTGGACGGGTGGCTGGAGCACTTCCGCCGGTTCTGGACCCCGCCCCTGGCGGCACTCGCCACCGAACTGGCTCGGGGCCGACGCGAACGTCGGCTGCGCGGGCCCGCAGACCCACCCGACGAGAGGAACACCTGATGTTCGACGCGACCGAGCAGATCAACGCCGTCCAGCGGCAGGTCGGCAGCCGCACCCTGGAAGCCGGCGAGGCTCGGGTGACCACGATCAGCCAGACCTACCAGGCGACGGCCGAGGATCTGTGGGACGCCTGCACCAACGCCGAGCGCATCCCGCGCTGGTTCCTGCCGATCTCCGGCGACCTGCGGCTGCACGGGCGGTACCAGCTCCAGGACAACGCCGGCGGCACCGTCGAGAGCTGCGACCCGCCGCACCGCTTCACCGCCACCTGGGAGTTCGGCGGCGAGGTGAGCTGGATCGAGGTGCGGCTCACCCCGGTCGACGACGAGCGGACCCGCCTCGACCTTGACCACATCGCGCACGTCGACCAGGACCGGTGGGCCCAGTTCGGGCCGGGCGCCGTCGGCGTCGGCTGGGACCTGGGCCTGCTCGGCCTCGCCTCGCACCTCGCCGGCGACGGCAGCGGGATCACCCCGGAGCAGGCCGCCGAGTGGACCGTCTCCGACGAGGGACGGCGGGCCATGGCGCTGAGCAGCCACCTGTGGGGTGAGGCCAGCGTCGCCGCCGGCACCGACGCCGACGAGGCGAAGGCCGCGGCCGAGCGCACCACCGCCTTCTACACCGGCGCCCCGGCCACCTGAGCGCCGCACCGCCGCCGCCGGCCGCAGGACCCCGGCGGCGGTGCGGGTAACGTGCTGCGACATGACCGGTACGGCGTACTCGCACTGCTCCTACTGCGGCGTCGCCTACCCGGCGGCGGCCGGCTGGCCGCGGGTCTGCGCGGCCTGCGGCGAGACCGTCTGGCGCAACCCGCTGCCCGTCGCGGTGGCCGTGCTGCCGGTCCGCACCGCCGGAGGTTTCGGTGTGGTGGTCGTCCGCCGGGACATCGAGCCGGCCCGCGGGCTGCTCGCGCTGCCCGGCGGCTTCATCGAGTACGGCGAGGAGTGGTCCGACGCGCTGGTCCGCGAGCTGCGGGAGGAGACCGGGCTGGTCGCGGCGGCCGAGGACGCCCGGCTGTTCGCGGTGCACGGCGCCCCGGCCGGCGGCACGATGATGGTCTTCGGGGTGCTGCCCGAACGGCGGGCGGAGGACCTGCCGCCGTCGGCGCCGACCGACGAGGCCACCGAGTGGTTGGTGCTCACCGACCCGGTCGAGCTCGCCTTCTCGACCCACACCCGGGTACTCGCCGACTCCCTCACCCAGGCCCTACCCCGCTGACCCCCACCC
>NZ_RCVI01000076.1:0-2441 GCF_003667455.1 Micromonospora sp. CV4
AGGGACAGGCCCGAGGACGTTGCCGTCGGGGTCGGTGACGGTGGCCGCCAGGCGGCCGCCACCGACGTCGTGCGCGGGCTCGCCGTTTGTGCAGGTTATGACTGCGGTCGCCGGACGGCTAGCGCAGCTCCTGGATGCGGATCATGTTGCCCGCGGGGTCGCGGAAGGCGCAGTCGCGCACGCCGTACGGCTGCTCGGTCGGCTCCTGGACGACCTCGGCGCCGCTGCCCTCCAGCTTGGCGAAGGTGCCGTCGAGGTCGGCGGTGGCCAGGTTGACGCCGAAGTAGCTGCCCTTGGCCATCATCTCGAGGATGGTGCGGCGCTCGTCGTCGGTGAGGCCGGGGCTGGCGGTGGGCGGGTGCAGGACGATGGAGGTGTCGGGCTGCCCGGCGGGGCCGACCGTGATCCAGCGCATGCCCTCGTAGCCGACGTCGTTGCGGATCTCGAAGCCGAGGGTGTCCCGGTAGAAGGCCAGGGAGGCGTCCGGGTCGCTGTGCGGAAGAAAGCTCGAGTGAATGGTGATGTCCATGGCGGTCACGCTAGTTGCGGCTGGGCGGCCCGCGCTTCTCGATTCCTGATCGGTCTGGTGACCTGCTTGGCGACGCACGCCGGCATCCCCGCGGTGGCGGCCGCCGCCCGGTCCCGGTAGACGCTGGGCGGCACACCGACGAGTTCGGTGAAGCGGGTGCTGAAGGTGCCCAGCGACGAGCAGCCGACCGTGAAACAGACATCGGTGACGCTCAGGTGGCCGCGGCGCAGCAGCGCCATGGCGCGTTCGATGCGCCGGGTCATCAGATAGGCGTACGGCGACTCGCCGTAGGCGGCGCGGAACTGGCGGCTGAGGTGCCCGGCGGACATGTTCACGCCGCGGGCGAGCGCCTCGACGTTCAGCGGCTGGGCGTACTCCCGGTCGATCCGGTCGCGGACGCGGCGCAGGCGGGCGAGGTCACGCAGGTGCTGCGCCTCGTCGAATCTGCTGGTCACGTACGAGATGGTGCCATGTCGTGGCGGTGTCGCCCAGCAGAACGGGCCGGCGTGGTGGGTCCGGGGCCCGCTCGGCCCGGACCCACCACGCTCGTCCGTCAGAGCCAGGGCACCTGCGGGGACGGGTAGAAGTCGACCCCCTGCAGGCGCCACCGGGGGCCCTGCTGACCCAGTCTGGTCCGGAACGACTCCCAGTCGTGGCTGGCCGCCGTCGACCAGCCCAGCTCGGCGATCGCGGGCAGTCGCGGGAAGGCCATGAACTCGATGTCGTCCAGGCTGCGCAGCGTCTCGGACCACAGCGGCGCCTCGACGCCGAGGATCGCGTCCTCGCCGACGCCGGTCACCCGGGTGGCCGGGTCCCAGCCGTACGCGTCGGACACCTCGATGAGGCCGGCCCAGCGCAGCCCCAGGCGGGTGTTGGCGTCGTACTTCATGTCCAGGTAGGTCTTGTTGGCCGGCGACATGATCACCTTGTTGCCCCGGGCG
Source organism: Micromonospora sp. CV4 (assembly GCF_003667455.1). NCBI lineage: Bacteria > Bacillati > Actinomycetota > Actinomycetes > Micromonosporales > Micromonosporaceae > Micromonospora > Micromonospora sp. CV4. The sequence goes on from NZ_RCVI01000076.1 coordinate 1,471, forward strand.
GCGGCCTCGGCCACGTCGGCGTTGGTGGTGCCGGTGCCCCAGAACTGCGCCACGACGTCGGTGGGCGGGTCGACCTGTGCGACCTCGTTCCAGCCGGAGGCGCGCTTGCCGTACTTCGCGACCAGCGGCAGGACCCGCTGCATGAAGGTGCGGTAGTCCTCGTCCGTGGTCGCGTGCGCCTCGTCGCCGCCGATGTGCAGGTACGGCCCGGGGGTGATCGCGGCGAGTTCGCGGATGACGTCCTCGACGAACCGGTAGGTCAGCTCGTCGCCGATGCACAGCGAGCTGTAGCCGACCGCCGTGTCGGTGCGCGGGGCCGGTGCGACGCCGTCGCAGTTGAGCTCGGGGTAGGTCGACTGGGCGGCGTTGGTGTGCCCGGGCATGTCGATCTCGGGGACGATGGTGATGTGCCGCGCGGCGGCGTAGGCGACCACGGCCTCGTAGTCGGCCTTGGTGAGGAACCCGGGCCCGACACCGTCGACTCCGGTGCCCGGGCCGCCACCGACGGTGGTGAGCCGCGGCCAGGAGTCGATCTGGATCCGCCAGCCCTGGTCGTCGCTCAGGTGCAGGTGCAGGTAGTTGACCTTGTACTGGCTGAGCAGGTCCACGTACGCGTTGATCTCGTCGACGGTGTGGAAGTGCCGGGCCAGGTCGAGCATGGCGCCGCGGTACGCGAAGCGCGGGTAGTCCACGATCCGTCCGCCGGGCACGGTCCAGGTGACGCGCTGCCGGTTGGACGCCTCGATCTCGGCGGGCAGCAGTTGGCGCAGGGTCTGCGCGCCGGCGAACAACCCGGCGGGGGTGTTGGCCCGGATCGTCACCCCGTGGCGGGTGACGTCGAGCTGGTAGCCCTCCTGGCCGACGCGCCCGTCCGCTCCCCCGATGACCAGGGCGATCTCGGGCAGCGGCGTCGAGCGCACGGGCAGCACCGGCAGGGGGTAACCGGTCGCGGGGCGGCGTCTCGGCGAGAC
>NZ_RCVI01000075.1:0-2413 GCF_003667455.1 Micromonospora sp. CV4
ATCCAGGCCACCGCGCCGGTGGTCAGCCGACGGCGGTGCGGCCGGGCGGCCGCGGTCGGCGTCGGGTTGGCGCGAGCGGCCCGGAACGCGGCCAGTGCGACATCCTCGCCGGTCAGCTCGCCGGGCCGGGTCGGGCCGGCGGCCGCGGCGAGCAGCCGGGCCACCGGGTCCGCCACGGTCATGTCCGGGTCACCGGTCGCATCGAGCAGCCGTTCGGTCTCGGCTCGCTCGGCCCGCCGGTTCGGGTTCATCCGGAATCCCCTCACGTCAGCCGTCCGCCGGTTCAGCGTGCGACGTCCGCGGGGACCGGCCGGTGCGCGGACGGGGCGGCGCCACGCCCTCGGTGCCCGGCGACGGCGTGGCCCGCGCGGCGTCGGTCGGCGGCGCGACCGGTTCCTGTCGTTCCAGCAGGGCGGCGAGCCGTCGCAGGCCTCGGTGGGCGGCGGTCCGGACGGCGCCGGCCCGGCGGCCGAGCACACGGCCGGCGGACTCCGCGTCCAGGCCGATCACGGCCCGCAACAGGACCGCCTCGGCCTCGCGGGGCGGCAGGGTGGCGATCAGGGCCAGGGCCGCCTCGGTGCCGATCGTCTCGCCCGCCCGCTCGGCGGTGTCCGCGTCGCCGGCCAGTTCGGCGAGCGCCTGCACCGGAACCGGCAGCGACGGCCGGCGCCGCAGCCGGCGCAGATGGTCCATCGCCCGGTTGCGGGCGATCGTGACGGTCCAGGCGCGGAACTCGCCGCCGGTGAAGCTGGGCAGGTCGCGGGATATCTGCAGCCAGGTTTCCGACGCGACGTCCTCGGCGTCCGCGCCGACCAGGGCGGTCAGGTAGCGCAGCAGACCGGGTTGCAGGCTGCGGTAGAGGAAGCGGAAGGCGTCCTCGTCCCCGTCCTGCGCTGCGGTGACCGCCTCCGACAGCTCGCTGGTCATGCGCGCGCCACGGATCGATCGGGACGCCCCGGCCTGATCCGCCGGACCGGCGCATTCCAGGCGGCGTGAACCGTCGACCCGACCAGCTCCCGCACCGCCCCGCCCCTCCGCCCGAACGTGATCACGCCCGCGCCCTGGTGACTTCGGGGGCGGGATGTCCGGACCAGCGCCACGGCGGTCGGTTCTCTACGCGCTGCCCCCCGGCTGGCCCGAGCCGGGCTAACGCTAGGAGGGAACCGAAGGGGGCGACAAGTCGGCACCACGTCACGGAAGAGTGACAATTATCCAACCCGACGGACGGCGCGTCGCCGTAACGGGCGGTGACCAGCGGACGCTCCGTGCGCAGATCGGCGCTTCCCCGCCATCGCCGGGCAGGCGTGCGCCGCCGTGTGTCGGATTTCGTCACAGGCTGTTGCCACAGTGTCACACACCGGTCCATGTCCACACAGGTCAGACCGGATGGACCGGTGGGTACGGCCACCCGGCCGACCAGCCGCGGCGCACCGATCCGGGCCGCTCTGGGTACGGTAATGCTGTGTTGTCATCGGAGGTCGTGCTCAGCGGGCGGTACCGCCTGGACGAACGTGTCGCCACCGGCGGCATGGGCGACGTCTGGCGTGCCTCCGACCTGGTCCTCGGCCGGCAGGTCGCGGTCAAGGTCCTGCTGCCGGCGCTGGTCTCCGACCCCGACTTCATCGCCCGGTTCCGGGCCGAGGCGCGGATCATGGCGGCGCTGCGGCACCCGGGCATCGTGCAGGTCTACGACTGCGGCGAGGACGACCTGCCCGACGGCGGTCGGGCCGACTACCTGGTCATGGAGTTCGTCGACGGCGAGCCGCTGTCCAGGCGGATCGAGGCGGCCGGCCGGCTCGACGTGGCCGAGACGATGTCGATCGTCGCCCAGGCGGCCCAGGCGCTGAACGCGGCGCACCGCGGCGGCATCGTGCACCGCGACGTCAAGCCCAGCAACCTGCTGGTGCAGGAGGACGGCACGGTCGTCCTGGTGGACTTCGGCGTGGCCCGCTCCACCAATGTCACCAGCATCACCAGCACGAACGCGGTGCCGGGCACGGCCCTCTACATGGCGCCCGAGCAGGCTGCCGGCCGGCCCGTCAGCGGCGCCACCGACATCTACGCCCTGGGCGCGGTCGCATACTGCTGCCTGACCGGCGGCCCGCCGTTCACCGGCGACAACCCGCTCCAGGTCGCCGTCCGGCACCTGGACGACGAGCCGCCGGAGCTGCCGCACGACATCCCGGAGGCGGTCCGCGCCCTGGTGTCCCAGGCACTGGCCAAGGATCCGCTCGATCGGTTCAGCAGCGGCGCGGCGATGGCCGAGGCGGCCCGAACGGCGGTGACCGGCGGCGAGCCGCCCACCGCGATGGTGGCGGCGACGCCGCTGCGCAACGCCGGACCGGGCACCCGCACCGACGTGCCGCTGGGCGCGGCGGTGGCCGGCCGTCGGCGCCGCCGGGGTCCGCTGGTC
>NZ_RCVI01000144.1:0-2408 GCF_003667455.1 Micromonospora sp. CV4
GGCCGAGTGCGTCCGGTCGGCAGCGCAGGTGTACGATGATCGACGTTCCGGCCCGCCCGACTTCAGGAGGTGATCGCTGTGCGAGATAGCGATCCTCCCAGTCGTGGCCGGGCCGATGGTCAGACCCGCTGAGCCACGACTCAGTCCGGTGAGCTGACCCCGCTCCGCTCCCCGCCACCCGGCCACGCCGAGGTGCGCGTGCCGCGCCGTCCGAATCCGGACGGTCGCCGGGAGCCGCCCGGTCACGACTTCGTGTGCGCGTCCCCACCCCCTGCGGTCCGCCCCCGCACGCGGACCGTCCAGCCGCCACCCGGAGCCGTCCATGAGCCGCTACGTCGCCCCGCTGGGCTTCACCCTCGCCGCCGTCTGGGTGGCCATCGTCTTCGTGCTCGCCGGCGGCGGGCACTGATCTGATCCACCGCGCACGCCCGCCCGATCACCCGGCCGGTGCGGCGGCGCCCGGGACCGGCCCGGGCACCGCCCGCCTTCACAGCATCCGGGACGACCAGAGCAGGCTGAGCGCACCGGCGCAGAGCGCCAGCAGCAGCGCCACCCCGGCGTACCACTGCGTCACCTCGCGCGGCTCGGTGCGGAACCCGATCGAGCTGCCCATGTCCTGGTAGACCTGCTTCAACTCGCTCACCGAGGCCGCCTCGTAGAAGTAGCCCTCGGTGGTCTCGGCCAGCTCCGCCAGGGCCAGCCGGTCCACCGGCACCCGCTGGAGCTGGCCGCCGATGTCGACCTGACCCGTGTCGGTGCCGAAGGCGATGGTGGAGACCGGCACGTTGGCCGCCTGCGCGGCGGCCGCCGCCTCCTCCACCGACCGGCCGGACGTGCGGAACCCGTCGGAGAGCAGCACGATCCGGGCAGGTGGAATGCCCGCCGCGCCGTCCGCCGGCACCGAGCGGATCGCCTCCAGGCAGGTGAACACCGCCTCGCCGGTCGCGGTCGCCTCGGCCAGCACCAGCCCGTCGATCGCACCGGTCACCGCCGCCCGGTCCTTGCCCGGCGGCACCAGCACGTTGGCCGCCTTGGCGAACGACACCAGGCCCAGGTTGTAGCTCTCCGGCAACTCGCCGACGAACTGCTTCGCCGCCTCCTGGGCCGCCTCCAGGCGGTTCGGCGCCACGTCGTCGGCCTGCATGGACAGCGACACGTCGATGGCGAGCATCACGGTGGCCCGCTCCAGCGGCTCCTTGGTGTCCACCGCCGGACGGGCCAGCGCGGTGGCCAGCACCAGCAGGCAGAGCAGGAACGCGGTCGCCGGAACGTGCCGGCGCCAGCCCAGCCCCTTCGGCGCCACGGTACGCAGCAGATCCACATTGGTGAAGCGCATCGCGTACGCCCGGCGGTGCAGCTGTCGCCAGAGGTAGAACGCGGCCAGGGCGAGCACCGGCAGCACTGCCAGCAGCCACCACGGTTGCATGAAACGGATCATCGTGTCGTCCCTCGGGTGCGGGCGTGCCGCTGCGCGGCCACGAAACGCACCATGTCCAGCAGCCAGTCTCGGTCGGTACGCAGTCGCAGATGTGCCGCGCCGGCGCCGCGCAGCGCGGCGGCGATGGTGGCCCGCTGGGCGGCGGCGGCCTCGGCGTAGCGCTGCCGCAGCCGCGGGTCGGCGGTCTGCACCTCGTGCAGCTCGCCGCTCTCCGGGTCGACCACCGGCAGCACACCCACGTCGGGCAGCTCCAACTCGCGCGGGTCGACCACCTCGATCGCCAGCACGTCGTGCCGGACTCGCAGCTTGCGCATCGGCCGGGACCACTGCTCGGCCGGCGCCAGGAAGTCCGAGACCACCACGGCCACCCCCCGCCGTCGGGGCGGGCGGTTGAGCATCTCGATCAGGGCGCCCAGGTCACCCCGGCCGGGCTGGATCGCGGTGCCGGCGACGGCGCGCAGCAGGCCCTGCGCCTCCTTGCGGCCGGAGCGGGCCGGCAGGCGGGTGAACACCCCGGGTCCGGCCGGCGGTGGCCCGCCCCGCCAACGCCGGGACGGTGCGGCGGACGCCCCGCCGCCGGTGCCGATCACCGCGCCGATCCGGTTGCCACCGCGCACGGTCAGGTGGCTGATCGCGGCGGCGGCGGCCACCACGACCTCCCGCTTGAGCCACTGCCCGGTGCCGAAGTCCAGGCTGGCCGAGAGATCCAACGCCAGCCAGGTCTCCAGCTCCCGGTCGGCGACCGTACGCCGCACGTGCGGCGTCGTGGTCCGCGCGGTGACCGGCCAGTCCATCCGGCGTACGTCGTCGCCGGGGCGGTATTCCCGCGACTCCCCCGCCTCGCTGCCCGGCCCGGGCAGCAGGCCGGCGTAGTCGCCCTGGAGCAGACCGTCGAGCTTGCGGGTGACCAGCAACTGGAGCCGGGACAGCACGGCCTCGCTGCGGTCGGAGACGGGGGCGGGTCGAGGGG
>NZ_RCVI01000453.1:0-2405 GCF_003667455.1 Micromonospora sp. CV4
GCTTTGAGGCCCTTGATGGGGGTGAGGGGCAGGAGCTTCTTCCCGGTGGGGCCGATCTGGATCTCGGTGTCCATCGAGGGGCAGACGCCGCAGTCGAAGCATGGGGTCCACCGGCAGTCGTCCTGCTCGAACTCGCTGAGCGAATCCTGCCAGTCCTGCCAGAGCCAGTCCTTGTCCAGGCCCGAGTCCAGGTGGTCCCAGGGCAGGACCTCCAGCTCGTCGCGCTGCCGGGTGGTGTACCAGTCGAGATCCACCCCGAACGTCGGCAGCGTCTCGGCCGCCGCGTCCACCCAGCGCTGGTACGAGAAGTGCTCGCTCCAACCGTCGAACCGGCCGCCGTTTTCCCACACCTTGCGGATCACCGAGCCGACCCGACGGTCACCCCGGGACAGCAGCCCCTCGATCAGCGACGGCTCGCCGTCGTGGTAGCGGTAGCCGATCGCCCGGCCCAGCGAACGGTCCGAGTTGATCGCCTGCTTGAGGATCTTGAGGCGGTGATCGATGACCTCGGGGCGCTCCATCGGCGCCCACTGGAACGGGGTGTGCGGCTTGGGCACGAACCCGCCGATGGAGACCGTGCAGCGGATGTCCTTGGAGCCCGTGGCGGCCCGACCGGCCTTGATCACCTCGTGCGCCATGTCCGCGATCTCCAGGACGTCGGCGTCGGTCTCGGTGGGCAGGCCGCACATGAAGTAGAGCTTCACCTGCCGCCAGCCGTTGGTGTACGCGGTCACGACGGTGCGGATCAGGTCTTCCTTCGACACCATCTTGTTGATGACCTTGCGGATCCGCTCCGACCCGCCCTCGGGGGCGAAGGTCAGGCCGGTACGCCGGCCGTTGCGGGACAACTCCTGCGCGAGGTCGATGTTGAACGCGTCCACCCGGGTCGACGGCAGCGACAGCGAGACGTTGGTGCCCTCGTACTGCTGGGCCAGGCCCGAGCACATGTCGCCGATCTCGGAGTGGTCGGCCGAGGACAGCGACAACAGGCCCACCTCGTGGAAGCCGGAGAACTCCAGCCCCTCGCGCACCATCTGCCCGACCGTGGTGATCGACCGCTCGCGCACCGGCCGGGTGATCATGCCGGCCTGGCAGAACCGGCAGCCCCGGGTGCAGCCCCGGAAGATCTCCACCGCGTACCGCTCGTGCACCGTCTCGGCCAGCGGAACGAGGGGCTTCTTCGGGTACGGCCAGGCGTCCAGGTCCATCGTCGTGCGCTTGTGCACCCGGAACGGCACGTCCGCCCGGTTCGGCAGGACCCGCTGGATCCGCCCGTCGGGGAGGTAGTCCACGTCGTAGAAGCGCGGCACGTAGACGCTCTCGGTGCGGGCCAGCCGCAGCAGCAGCTCGTCGCGGCCACCGGGGGAACCCTCCGCCTTCCACTCCCGGACGATCGCCGTGATCTCCAGGACCGCCTCCTCGCCGTCGCCGAGCACGGCGGCGTCGATGAAGTCGGCGATCGGCTCCGGGTTGAACGCGGCGTGCCCACCGGCCACGATCACCGGGTCGGCGTCCGTGCGGTCGACGGCCAGCATCGGAATGCCGGCCAGGTCGATCGCGGTGAGCAGGTTGGTGTAGCCCAGCTCGGTGGAGAAGGAGATGCCGAACACGTCGAAGTCACGCACCGGGCGGTGCGCGTCGACGGTGAACTGCGGCACGCCGTGCGTGCGCATCAGGTTCTCCAGGTCCGGCCAGACCGCGTACGTCCGCTCGGCGAGGGTGTCGGGCAGCTCGTTGAGCACCTCGTAAAGGATCTGCACGCCCTGGTTGGGCAGGCCCACCTCGTACGCGTCGGGATACATCAGCGCCCAGCGCACGGTCGCCGCGTCCCAGTCCTTGACGACCGCCCCCAGCTCACCACCCACGTACTGGATGGGCTTCGAGACCTGCGGGAGCAGTGGCTCCAGCCGGGGCCAGACGGAATTGGTCGCGGCCGCGCGCGGCGTCGTGGACGGGGCACTCATGAAGCCCAAGGGTACGCGCCCACCCGGCGGTGACCGCGCGCACGCCGCCCACGACGCTCCGAGCGCCACCGGTGGCGGTGCGCCGCCCCGCCGCGACGCCCGGTCGGCGGCGGTGGCGGGGCGGTACTAACCTCGGACCGGCGCGAGAGGAGATTGCCGCGATGCCGGAGCCCCAGCCGGGAGCAGGCCGTCCGGCCGACGGGAGCACCCCGGGCACGGAGCCGGACCGGGATCCGGCGGTCGCCGACGAGCCGACCTTCCGACCCGTACCGCCGGACCAGCCGGACCCCTCGGACCAGCCGCAACCCTCGGACCAGCCGCAACCACCGGACCAGCCCGAGCCGCCGACCAACCGGGCCGCCGGCGCCGACGCGGCCGGCGACCCGGGCGGCACCGGGCTGGCGGACGAGCCGCGCCCGAACGACGGACCCCGTCTCTTAT
>NZ_RCVI01000191.1:0-2395 GCF_003667455.1 Micromonospora sp. CV4
GATGAAGTCGGGGTGGCCGTCGCCGCCGAGGTGGACGGTCCAGTCGCTGTGGTGTAGGTGGCGGTGGTGGTGGCCGCAGAGCAGCACCGCGTTGGTCAGGTTGGTGGGGCCGCCGTCGGCCCAGTGCCGGATGTGGTGGGCGTCGCACCAGCGGGGTGGTCTGTCGCAGCCGGGGAAGGCGCAGCCGCGGTCGCGCAGGACGAGGGCGCGTCGCAGGGGTCCGGTGATGAGTCGGCGTTGCCTACCCAGGTCGAGGGTCTGACCGGCGCCGCCGAGGACGGCGGGCAGGATCGCCGCGTCGCAGGCGAGTCGGCGCACGGTCTGCGGGGTGAGCCGTAGGCCGGTGTCCAGGGTGCCGACGCTGAGCTGTCCCGCGAGGGTGTCGTAGCTGGTGGTGACGACGATGTGGGCGGGTTCGCCGCCGTGCTCGGGTAGTTCTGTGGTGCGCAGGGTGAGTCGGCAGAGGTCGGCGAGGGCGTCGTGGCGGCGTTGTCCGGGGGTGCGGGTGTCGTCGGGGCCCGATGGTGCGGTCAGGGGGTCGATGGCGGCGCGCAGCAGGCCGGCTGTTTCGGCGTCGAGGTTGCCGGTGAGGCGCAGGCGGCCGTCGCGGAGCTCGGAGAGGGTGAGGTGGCGGTCTCGGGTGGATCGTTGGGCTTCGGCTTCCAGTGCGGCGCGGTCGGTGGCGTCGGCGATCTCGGGGGCGACGTGGTCGAGGATCCGGGTGCTCAGCTTGCGCAGCAGGGCGGGGTCGAATTGTCCGGCCCAGTCGACCAGGACACCGATGGCCTTGTCGGCGGCTTCGGCACCCGCGGCAGCGTGCACCGTGCTGACCGTCTCGCCGATGACGCGGGCCTGCTCCACGCTGATATGCCCGTCGGCCAGAGCGCGGCGCACTCCGGGGGTGCCGGCATCCAGCGCGGCGGCGAGGTCGACCAGTCGGCGGGCGGCGGGGACGGTGAGTCGTAGCCGTTCGCGTAGCCAGATCGCCGTTGAGGACGCGCCCTGCGCGACGGCTGTGCCCCGGCCGTCGAGCTCGCGTACCAGGGACAGTTTGACCGCGGCCAGGCGCTGCTCGAGCCGGTGCGCGGCGTCGAGCGCCGCGATCAGGTCATGCTCCGATGCGGTCCAGGTGGCCGCGTCGAGGCACGCCGCCACCGCGTCCTCCGCCTGCGCCAACTCCTCGACCACGACCTGACACTAGAACACCTGTACGACAGATTCAGTTGTGGTCGTCGATCAAGCGACCAGCATCCGGCGCCCCGGCCGGGTCCGTGCACTCGACGAGGCGTTCGGTGGCGAGGCAGGAGACGAGGCAGCGCTCCTTCGCGTCGCCGTTGAGGCGGGCGGTCCAGTCGGTGAGGCCGCCGTCGCCGATCTCCACGCTGCCGCCCAGGAGGCTGATCCGAAGGGCGCAGCCCGTGTAGTAACCGCGACCGCGCGTCCGCTCCGGCTCGTCCACCAGCGGCACCACGCTTGCGTCGAGTGCCGGTCGGACGGTGTCGGCCAGACGCTCCCGGACGACCCGATCGTCGAGGACCGTGACATGCAGTTGAGGTGCGGCCTCTGATGCAAACTCGGCGAGGACGGCCCGCCAGTAGGTGAGGTGCCGGATCAGCAGCCGGGCCTCCGTGCGGCCCGCGCCGGCGTCCCGCGCGCTGGACACCAGGCAGAAGAGCCGGAAATGCGCCGAGGCGTCGGTGCCGAAGTCCTGTGCCCGCAGCACCCGGTGGGCGGCGGCAAGGTGCACCTCGCCACCTCGGCGGCGACGCACCGCCGCCTCGATCGCAAGAGCGTTGGTGGGATCGCTCAACACCTCGCTGGCGCGCATTGTGGTGACGATCCTGTTCTGGCTGACCGGAGCGACCGCCGAGCAGGTGCCCACCGGCACGACCGGCGACAGCTCAACTCCGGAGACGTCGGCCGGCAGCAGTTGCCACATCCGGGCCTCCACCCGGGCGAGCGCGCGTGGGTCCGCGCGTGCCGGACGGACGAAGCGGTCCTCGCGCCAGCGGCGAACCACCTCCGGCGGGCGGACCATCGCCGCACGGTCGTGGGCGACGCTCAGCAGCAGGGTACGCAGGTCCGCGCCGGACAGGCCGGCCAGCGCGGCCCGCGTCCCGGTCGGCATCGCCGCCCACACCCGACGCTCCGCGTCGGTCAGTGTGCCGTCATCCATGGCCGTCACCATGGCTCACCTGGCGCGCCGGATCCATCGGGTTTGGTGCGGGGTCTGTGAATCGTTCACGCCATCAGCTCGAAAGCGCAGCCAGAAGAACACCGCCGCCGGCCGCCGCCCGCCGCCGCCCGTGCCGTCGGTCGGGCTGGCGTACACCGCCGGGTGCGCCTTGGCCGCGCTGTAGGCCGTCTTCGCGGCCGTCGCGCAGCGGGCCGCGAA
>NZ_RCVI01000135.1:0-2240 GCF_003667455.1 Micromonospora sp. CV4
CACCCCGGCGCGCCGGCGGGTCCCCCGTTTCCCGGTCGGGGAGTGGGGTCCGCCCACCCCGGCGCGGGCGGCGAGTCCGGCTGCCCCGGCGCGGATGTCGGGTCCGGGTGCCCAGTCGCGGGTGGCGGGACGGCGGCCGGCTGGTCCACGCCGATCGCGCGGCCGAGCTGGTCGAGGCGGTGCCCCTGAGCGGTCAGCCGCTGGTGCAGGTAGTCGACGGCGGCGTGCAGGTCACGGCGGCGTTCGGACTCGACCGCGGCGTCCCGCTCGCCGGCGCGGCGCTGCTCGGCGAGCTGGCGGGCCAACGCCGCGTACTCCTCGAAGGACACCGTCACTGCTCCCCGTCCGGCTCGTGCCCGTCGCGGGCGAACGGCACGATCAGCCGGGTGCGGTGGTCGTGCCGGTCGACCAGCAGCGCCCGGTCGGCGCGGGGCGTGTAGGCGAGGTCGTGCATCCCGAGGTGCAGGGCCAGCTCGGCGCCGGGCACGTTGAGCGCGACCAGGCAGGCGACGTCGTCGCGGTTCTGCGTGCCGCCCAGGTCGTCGGCGAGCCGGCGCAGGCCACGCCACCAGCCGAGCAGGTGCACCCCCTGGGCGGGGCCCTGTCGCAGCAGCGTGCGCAGGTCGTCCAGGCCGGAACGGAAGGTGACCGGGTCGGCCGCCCCGAGCACCGGTGCGGCGGCGTCCATGCCGAACACCACCAGGTATTCGCGCCCGGCCGGCTCGGCGGCCAGCGTGGCGACCCGGTCGCGCAGCCCGGCCGCGTCGACGCGTTCCACCGGGTGGCCGGCTGCCCGCAGCGCGGTCTCGGTCTCGTCGGCGACCGGGTCGGCGGCGGTGACCAGGGAGGCCAGCAGGAACCGGGCGTCGCCGGCGGCGTGTTGCCGGGCCAGGCTCAGTGTCGCGGCGTGCAGCACGTCCGCGCCGGCCGGTGCCGTGCCCACCACGGCGAGGTGCCGGCCGGGAGCGGCGTCCATCAGGAACAGCGCGGTGGTGCCGTGCACGTCGACGGTCCGGCCGACCAGGGCCATCGGGCGCCGGCCACCGGGGCGCAGACCGGCGAAGGTGGGGTCGTCCTCGACCCGCGCCGTCTCGTACCCCTTGAAGACCGCGGGCGGCCGCGCGGCCGGCGGGCGGGCCTGCCACAGCTCGTGGCGCAGCGCGGCGAGGTCGGCGGCGGCGGCGTGCGCGTCGGGGAAGCGCAGTACGGTGTCGGCGCCGACCGCGCCGGCGGCGGTGTTGACCACGGCGGAGCCGATCGGCAGGGCCGCGGCGGCGTCGTTGAGCGGGTCGAGCACCCCGCCGCCACCGGGCAGCGCCACCCGCAGCGCGAACTGCCCGAAGATCGCCTCGGCCCGCCCGTAGAGGGCCTCGATGCCGGTCATGCTCTGGCTCGCCAGCACCAGGTGTACGCCGTAGGAGCGACCCTTGCGGGCCAGCTCCTCCAGCAGGTCGACGGACTCCCGGGCCAGCGCGTCGTTGCCGGCGAGCAGCACGTGGAACTCGTCGATGACCGCCACGATGCGCGGCAGCGGATCGCCCCGGGGCAGGTCGGCGAGCTTGGTGACGCCGTGCCGCTTCAGCGCGGTGGCTCGGCGTTGTGCCTCGCGGCGCAGCTCGCGCAGCACGGCGAGCCCGTACTCCCGGTCGGATTCGATGCCGACGGCACGGGCGTGCGGCAGCCAGGACGGGTCACGCCCGGTGGGCACGAACTCGGTGAAGCTGACGCCCTCCTTGAAGTCGAGCAGGTAGAGCTGGAGCTCGGCCGGGGAGTAGCGGGCGGCCAGCCCGTAGAGGACGTCGAGCAGGAAGACGGTCTTGCCGGCGCCGGTGCGCCCGCCGACCAGCCAGTGCGGGGTGGCGTCGTCGAAGGCGACCATCAGCGGAGTGTCGAAGGCGACGGTCAGTGGGGCGCGGCCGGCCCGGCCGATCACGGTCCGCAGGCCGTTGGCGGCGGACTCGGCCCAGCGCCGCTCCGGCAGCAGCTTGGCGAAGTGCAGCTCGTCGGTGCGGCGGGCGGCGGCGCCCAGGTGCTCGGCGAGCGCGCGCACCGAGGCCGGCGGGGGGTCACCGTCGAGCAGCACCGGCGCGGCGAGGCCGCTGCCGTCGGGGCTGAACGGGGCGTTGGGCGGGTCCCCGACCTGCGCGTACCGCTCGTTGAGCCGGACCGCGGTGGTGCCGCCCAGCGGCGGCGGGGTCTCGCCCCCCAGCCGGGGCGGGTGGCCCGCGAGCAGCACGCAG
>NZ_RCVI01000073.1:0-2228 GCF_003667455.1 Micromonospora sp. CV4
GGCCACCGGCGAGCAGGACGCTGCGCCGGCGGCCCGGGACGGCCTCGGTGGCCCGGGGGCCAGCGCGAGCCCGAAGCCGGCCGGCAAGGCGCTCGTGGCCGGCAACCCGAAGGGCAACGCCACCGTGCCGGTCGAGGCTCGGGCGGTGAACACCTCGAAGCCGACCCGGACCATCGGCACCGGCACCCCGGCGAGCTGCACCTCCGCGGCGGTGGTGAAGGCCGTCGCCGCCGGCGGCATCATCACCTTCAACTGCGGGCCGGCCCCGGTGACGATCAAGATGGCCGCCACCGCGAAGGTCCGCAACGCCAACGGGCCGAAGGTGGTGCTGGACGGCGGCGGCAAGGTGACGCTGAGCGGCCAGGGGCGGCGCCGCATCCTCTACATGAACACGTGCGACGAAGCGCAGGGCTGGACCACCTCGCACTGCCAGAACCAGGACCACCCGCAGCTGACCGTGCAGAACCTGACCTTCGCCGACGGCAACTCGACCGGGGACAAGGTGGAGGGCGGCGGCGGTGGGGCGATCTTCGTGCGCGGTGGACGGTTCAAGGTGGTCAACTCGCGGTTCGTCCGCAACCGCTGCGACCGGACCGGCCCCGACCTGGGTGGCGCGGCCATCCGGGTGCTCAGCCAGTACGAGAACAAGCCGGTGTACGTGGTGGGCAGCACCTTCGGCGGCTCCGCCGGCCAGGGCGGCTCCTGCTCCAACGGGGGCGCGCTGAGCAGCATCGGCGTCTCCTGGGTGGTGCTGAACAGCGTGCTCAGCCACAACGAGGCGATCGGCAGCGGCGCCAACCCGGCCAAGTCCGGCACGCCCGGCGGCGGCAGCGGCGGCGCGATCTACTGCGACGGCAACGAGTTCACCGTACGGATCGCCGGCACCGTCATCGAGAACAACAAGGCCAATGAGGGCGGCGGCGCGATCTTCTTCGTCAGCAACAACCGCACCGGCACCATGACGATCGAGAAGTCCACCCTGCGCCGCAATCCGAGCGCCAAGTTCGAGACCCGCGGCTTCCCCGGCATCTTCTTCCTCGGCGCCCGCAACCCCACGTTGAGCGGCTCGAAACTGAGCTGACCAGCGCGTACCTCAGTAGGGGTTGCCCTGGCCGGCGGCGCGGGCGCGGAGCAGACCGCCGGGCCGTCCGGGCAGGTCCGACGCGCCGGACAGCGGCGGACTGGTGGTGTGGTCGCCCCCGGCCATCCCGGCGAAAAGCTCCTTGAGCGCGGTGAGTGAACTGATCTTGGGTTGCCAGCCCAGCTCGGTCTCCGCCCGCTCGCTCGACATCAGCGGCGCGTTCAGGCCCAGCTCGACCCAGCCCGCGTCGACCGGTTGCAGCCGCGCCCGCCAGGTCAGCGCCGCCGCCACCCGCAGCACCGGCCCGGCGACGGGCACCGTCCAGCCGTGGAAGTGCCGGGCCACCAGCTCCGGTGTGAGCACCGGGTCCGCGGCGACATTGAAGGCGCCGCGCGCGTCACCCAGCACCGCCCTGGCGTACGCGTCGGCCACGTCGTCGGCGTGCACCGCCTGCATCCGCAGCCGGCGGTTGGTGGGCACCAGCGGGATCCGGCCGAAGCGCAGCAGCCGCACCGGCGCCAGCGGGCCGAGGAAGTAGCGGGTGATCTCCACACCCGCGTCCCGCTGAAAGATCAGCCCGGGTCGCAACCGCACCACCCGCAGCGCCGGATGATGGCCCTCGAGCCCGTCCAGCAGCGCCTCCACCTCGGCCTTGTGCTCGCTGTACGACGAGCCGGGCACCCCGGTCGCCGGCCAGCGCTCGCTCACCGGGCGGTCCTTCGGGCCGGGCGCGTACGTGCCGACCGAGGAGGCGTACACCAGCGCCGGCACCCCCGCCCGGAGCAGCGCGTCGAACACCGCCCGACTGCCGTCGACGTTGGTGCGGCGCAGCACCCGCTGGTCGTGACTGGGCTGAATCTGCCAGGCCAGGTGCACCACCGCGTCCGCGCCGGCGAACACCTCGGCGAGCTGCCCGGCCGCCCCCGGCGCGCCGATGTCAGCGGAGTGCCACTCCACCTGGTCGTACGGCTCGCCAGCCTCCGGACCGGGCAACCGCCGGGCCACCCCGACCAGCTCCACACCCCGCTCCCGGCGCAGCCGCCGCAGCAACGCCGTACCGACGTTGCCGCTCGCCCCCACCACCACGATCCGCATGTCCGACCCCGTACCCGCCCAGCAGCCCGTCAACCGCCGCTCCAGCCGGGCA
>NZ_RCVI01000168.1:0-2162 GCF_003667455.1 Micromonospora sp. CV4
GTGGCGCGGCGCGTGCCGCGCCACCGCCACGGTGGCCATCGCCGACGCGGTCTTCGGCACCAGCAGCGTGGCGTCGCCCGCCCGGCCGGTCGGGCCGAGCAGCGCCGAGGCCTCCGCCACGCTCGGCGTGCCGACCGCGGCGCGGACCACCTCGCTGGGATGCGGCACGTCGACCGCCGCCAGGTTCGTCGCCGGCCAGGTCACCAGGGGTACGCCGAGCGCGTCGGCGGTGCTCAGGATGCCCGCCTCGTCGGCCTTGACGTCGGCGCTGGCCAGGCAGCGCAGGCTCGCCGGGCTGAGGCCGGCCTCGGCCAGCACCCGGCGCAGCAGCTCCGCCACCTCGGCGGCGGGTACGCCCCGACTCGCGCCGACGCCGGCGACCAGCGACGGCGGCCGCAGCACCGCGGTCCGCCCGTCGAGCGGCACCGTCCGGTCGGTGACCAGCAGCCGGTACCCGTCGTCCGCCACGTCGTCGGCGGTGACGCACACGTTCGGGGGTAGGGCCGGCAGCGGCCAGTCGGCGTCGGCGATCAGGCGGACCGGTTCGCCGTCCAGGATGGCCCGGGACACCGCGGCCACCGCGCCCTGCACCGGCCAGCCGAGGGTGTCCAGCCCGGGCAGGCCGACCGCGTCGGTGGCGGTGGTGACCACCGGCCGGGCGTCCAACAGCGCGCCGACCCGCTCGGCGAGGTCGTTGCCGCCGCCGGCGTGCCCACCGAGCAGGGCCACCGCGTGCCGGGCCGCCTCGTCGACCACCACCACGGCCGGGTCGGTGCGCTTGTCGGAGAGCAGCGGCGCGACGATCCGCACGACCGCGCCGGTGGCCAGGAAGGCGACCACCGCGTCGCACCGCGTCCAGGCGGTCCGTAGCGCGTCGGCGACGCTCTCCCCCTCGACCAGCCGGGCGTGCGGCCACGCGGCGGCCACGGTGTGGGCGTGGCGGCGGCCGGCGGCGGTGGCCGCGACCAGCCCGATCCGGGTGGGCGTACTCAGGTCGTTCACGGGCGCTCCCCGGTGAGGACGACCACCGGGTTGGTGGCCGCGAGGCGGATCGACCCGCCGGGCAGGTCGGCGAGGCGGGCGGCGGAGAGTTGACTGCCCTCGACCGTGTAGCCGGCGGCGCGCAGCAGGCCGACGGCGGGCGCGACCCGGTCCAGGGCGGCCAGGGTGAGCACCACCCGGCCGGGTTCGCGGGCCACCACGGCGGCGAGGACCTCCGGCCCGCCACCGCCGACGAAGACCGCGTCGGGCTCGGGCAGGCCGGCCAGCGCCGCCGGAGCCCGCCCGACGACCAGCCGGACGTCCACGGCGTGCGCGGCGGCGTTGGCCCGGATCGTCTCGCCGGCCCGGGCGTCCTGCTCGACGGCGAGCACGGCCGCCCCGAGCAACGCGCACTCGACGCCGACGGAGCCGCTGCCGGCACCGACGTCCCAGACGAGCCGGCCGAGTCGGGGTCGCAGGCGGGCGACGACGAGGGCGCGTACCTCCGACTTGGTGATCATCGAGTCGCGGTGGGCGTAGCGGGCCTCCGGCAACGCCCACCCGCCGTAGGGTGCGGCAGCGGGCTGGTTGTCCGACCGCATCCCACCCGACGACCCGCGCCCTGCCGGGCCGGCGTCGGACAGCTCGACGCACCCGGCGGCGACCGCGTCAGCACGGCCGGCGTCAGCGGGGATCGCGATGCTGAGCAGCACGTGCGGGTCGGACCAGGTCTCGGTCGCGGCCCGCTCCGGTGTCACCTCGCGGACCCGTTCCGCGTCGGTGCCCAGGTGCTCGGCGACCAGCAGGCGGCGGGACCACCCGATCAGGCCGGCGCCCAACTCGGCGACGCCGGCGCCCGGCGCGGTGAGCACGGCGACCAGCGGGAGCGCCCGGCAGGCGTTCAGCGCCGGTCGCGGGTCGCGGCCGTGCGCGGTGACCACGGCGGCGCCGTCCCACGGCATCCCCGCGCGGGCGAACGCGGCGGCCACACTGGACACCGCAGGGACCACCCGCAGCGGCAGCCCGGCCGCGCGCAGCCGCCGCACGATGCCGAACAGGCCGGGATCGCCGCTGGCCAGCACCACGGCCGGCACGCCGTCGGCGACGGCGGCGGTCAGCCGGCGCACGGCGGGGGCGAGCGAACCGAGAGCGACGGTGGCGGCGCCGGCCGGTACCGGCAC
>NZ_RCVI01000101.1:0-2119 GCF_003667455.1 Micromonospora sp. CV4
CGGGGTGGACGGGGCGTTGCGCCGCGTCGGCTTCCCGTACGGTCGGGAGCGGCCCACCGCCGCGCTCTCCGGCGGCGAACAGCAACGCCTCGCCCTGGCCGGCGCGCTGGCCCTGCGCCCCGGCCTGCTGCTGCTCGACGAGCCGACCGCCAACCTCGACCCGGCCGGGGCCGACCTCGTCCGGCGCGCGGTGGCCGGCGCGTTGGACGCCGACACCACCCTGATCCTGGTCGAGCACCGGGTCGCCGAGGCGCTCCCGCTGGTCGACCGGGTGGTCGTCCTGGAGCCTGCCGGCGGGGTCCGCGCGGACGGCCCGCCCGAGGAGGTCTTCGCCGCGCACGGCGCCGCCCTCGCCGCCGAGGGCGTCTGGGTGCCGGGTCACCCCGTCGCCACCCGGCCGGCGGCCGGCGCCCCCGGCGGGCTGCTGCTGACCGCCGACCGGCTCGGCCTGCCGCCCCGGCTGGCCCCCACCGACCTGGCGGTACGCGCCGGCGAGGCGCTCGCCGTGCGCGGGCCCAACGGAGCCGGCAAGTCCACCCTGGCGCTGCTGCTCGGTGGGCTGCTCCGGCCGGGCGCGGGGCGGGTCTGCGCGTCCGCCGAGCTGGCCGGGCCGGATCACCGCACTCCCCCGCACCGGTGGCGGGCGCCCGCGTTGGCCCGCCGGATCGGGTCGGTCTTTCAGGACCCGGAGCACCAGTTCGTGACCAGCACCGTCTTCGACGAGCTGGCGCTCGGCCCACGCCGGACGGGCCAGCCCGAGACGGCGGTCCGGGAGACCGTGGCGGGGTTGCTGGACCGGCTGCGGCTGGCCCGGCTCGCCGCCGCCAACCCGTACACCCTCTCGGGTGGGGAGGCCCGGCGGCTGAGCGTGGCGACAGCGCTGGCCACCGCGCCCCGCCTGCTGATCTGCGACGAACCCACCTTCGGTCAGGACCGGCGGACCTGGCGGGAACTGGTCGACCTCTTCGCCGATCTCCGCGACGCCGGGCACGGCGTGGTCACCGTGACCCACGACCCGGACTTCGTCGCCGCGCTCGCCGACCGCACCGTCACCCTGGAGCGATCGTGACCGGCACCCGATGATCAGCATCGAGCCGGTCGCCGCGCCGGGCGCGCCACTGGCCCGCCGCAACCCGGTGGCGAAGGTGGCCGCCGCACTGGTCTTCTCGTTCACCCTGCTGGCCACCCTGGACCCGGTGGCCCCTGCGATCGCCATCGCGCTCGAACTGGCCGTGCTGCCGCTGTTCGGCATCCGCTACCGGGTGCTGGCCCGCCGGGCCTGGCCGCTGCTGGTCAGCGCCGTCGGCATCCTGGTCACCCTGGTGCTCTTCGCCGCCGACCGGTCCGGTCGGGTCCTGCTGGACGCGGGACCGGTGCTGGTCACCACCGGAGTGCTGCTCACCGCGCTCGGCCTGATCCTGCGGGTGCTCGCGGTCGCCCTGCCCGGCGTCATCGTCTTCGCCACCACCGACCCCACCGACCTGGCCGACGCGCTGATCCAGAACGCGAAGGCGCCGGCCCGCTTCGCCATCGGCGCGCTGGCCGCGTTCCGGCTGGTGCCGCTGCTGGGCCAGGAGTGGCAGATGATCAGCATGGCCCGGCGGGCGCGGGGCGTCGACGCCGGGCGTAACCCGGCGGCGAAGCTGCGGTTGTTCGCCTCGACCGCGTTCGCGCTGCTGGTCGGGGCGATCCGTCGGGGCACCCGGCTGGCCGTGGCGATGGACGCCCGCGGCTTCGACGCCGGCACTCCCCGCACCGTGGCCCGCCGCCAGCCCTTCACCCGCGCCGACGCCGTGCTCGTCGTCGTCGCCGCCGCGCTGGCCGGCAGCGCCCTCACCGTCAGCATCCTGCTGGGCGCCTTCCGCCCGCTGATCGGCTAGGTCGCCTTCACTGCCGTTCCCCGGCCGGATCTGTGCGAGCCATCCGGGATGTGGTGGCCTCCGACGCGCGCGAGACCACCACATCCCGGAATGTGCTGCCACCGCTCGCCGCGCCGGAACAGCACGGCGAAACGGGGGCGTGTCGATCAGCTACGGCGGAAGGCGTAGCGGCGGGGTTGGCCGGCTCGTTGGCTACGGCCGCCTGCCGATCGCGGACCGCCACCCTGCTGCGGTCCGGC
>NZ_RCVI01000295.1:0-45177 GCF_003667455.1 Micromonospora sp. CV4
GGCGGTGGGGGCACCACCCGAGGGATGGTCCCCGGGTCGACCCCGTTCGAGCCCGCGTCCGTCCGGTCCTGGTCACGCCCGGGAGCCGTGGGCAGCCAGCCGGCGGTGGCCGTCGGGCCGACGTTGGGCGTGGCGGGTGGCGGGAGCGGCGGCTGGCTGGTCGCCGGCACCGGGATCACCACCGGACCGACCGACGGGGTCGGGATGAACGGGGTGCTGCTGTCCGGAAGCGCGGTGCTGCCCGGAGTGGCGGAGCCCGCGCTGATGGCGGCGAGGATGGGCATCGACGCGGTGCCGGCCAGCAGTGCGACGGTGAGCAGGTAACCGCGGGAGGGGCCGCCCGCGCCAGGAGCGCGGTGCGCGCCGACCACCCGGCGGTAGCCGCCGACCGAGCGGTGCCGGCCGAGCGCGGGTGTGCCGGGACCGTCACCTGGCTCGTGCACCGCACACACCCCTTGTCGTCAGCTGTCGGAGGACACGGCAGAACGTCGCCGGCTGGAGAACCCCGGCAAATCACTCGATCGGCGCGATCCTGCGGTAAACAGCCTCGCCCAGTCACCCTCCGTCAGCCAACCTCCACTGCGTGTCGACACGCGGAGATGGCCCGAACGGTGACGAACCATCGCCGGTAGGTCTGGTGGGCGCGGTCGGGCACGATGGCGACAAAGAGTCGCAAACAGGGGACGGTCGGAATGCGGGGCGGGCGTACTGTGGGCGCGCTCACCTGCTCTGCGAATATGGAGCACGACGGCAACGCAGCCGTGACCTCCGCGCACCCTCGCGGCAGGCGCGGTTGAGCGCCGGCGCTCCCGAACCGGGTTCGGCCAGAATCCGGCTCACGCCGCGCGGCAACCCCCACCGGGGCTAGGCGCGGCCGCCAGGAACCGGTCCGGCAGCAGCCGGGCAGGCGCACGAGTTGCGCGGCCGGGTGACCCCCCGGTGCCGACGCAGACACGACAGGGAGAGACGGATGGCAAAGGGCGACCCCGGGGGCACCACCCGCGGCAGGCGGGCAGCACCCCGCTCCAGGAAGAGGGCGGCCGGCGATCCCGAGCTGGTGCAGCTGCTCACCCCCGAAGGCGAGCGGATCGACAGCGTCACCGGGCCGGACGGCATCGAGTATCGCGTCGACTTCACCGACGAGGAGTACCGCGGGCTCTACCGCGACCTCGTGCTGGTCCGCAAGCTCGACGCCGAGGCGACCGCGCTCCAGCGGCAGGGCGAGCTGGGCATCTGGGCCAGCCTGCTCGGGCAGGAGGCGGCGCAGGTCGGCTCCGGTCGGGCGCTGCGCACCCAGGACATGGCCTTCCCGACCTACCGGGAGCACGGCGTCCTCTACTGCCGCGGCATCGACCCGATCATGCCGCTCGGCCTGTTCCGCGGCGTCGACCAGGGCGGCTGGGACCCGAACGAGTTCAAGTTCAACATGTACACGATCGTGATCGGGGCGCAGACCCTGCACGCGACCGGCTACGCCATGGGCATCACCATGGACGGCAAGACCGGCACCGACGACGGCGAGGCGGTGATCGCCTACTTCGGCGACGGCGCCACCAGCCAGGGTGACGTCAACGAGGCGTTCGTCTGGGCCGGCGTGTTCAACGCCCCGATGGTCTTCTTCTGCCAGAACAACCAGTACGCGATCTCCGAGCCGCTGGAGCGGCAGACCCGCATCCCGCTCTATCAGCGGGCCGCCGGCTTCGGCTTCCCCGGCATCCGGGTGGACGGCAACGACGTGCTGGCCACGTACGCGGTCACCCGCACCGCGCTGGACAACGCCCGGCACGGGCAGGGCCCGAGCCTGATCGAGGCGTACACCTACCGGATGGGCGCGCACACCACCTCCGACGACCCGACCCGCTACCGGATCGCCAGCGAGGTCGAGGCGTGGCAGGCCAAGGACCCGATCGCCCGGGTCAAGGCATTCCTGGAGAAGCAGCAGATCGCCGACGCGGACTTCTTCGCCGAGGTCGACGAGCAGGCCCGCCGTGAGTCGGTGCACCTGCGCGAGCGGGTGCTCGCCATGCCCAACCCCGAGCCGGTGACGATGTTCGACCACGTCTACCCGAACGGGTCTCCGCTGCTCGACGAGCAGCGCGCGCAGTTCAGCCGCTACATGGAGTCGTTCGAGGGGAGCGCCCACTGATGGCCACGGAGACGCTCACCCTCGGCAAGGCCCTCAACACCGGTCTGCGCCGCGCCCTGGAGAACGACCCCAAGGTCATCATCATGGGCGAGGACGTCGGCAAGCTCGGCGGCGTGTTCCGGATCACCGACGGGCTCCAGAAGGACTTCGGCGACCAGCGGGTCATCGACACGCCGCTGGCCGAGTCCGGCATCATCGGCACCGCGGTCGGTTTGGCCATCCGCGGCTTCCGGCCGGTCTGCGAGATCCAGTTCGACGGCTTCGTCTACCCCGCGTACGACCAGATCGTGTCGCAGGTGGCGAAGATGCACTACCGCTCGCGCGGCAAGCTCAGCATCCCGATGGTGATCCGGATTCCGTTCGGTGGCGGCATCGGCGCTGTCGAGCACCACTCCGAGTCGCCGGAGGCGTACTTCGCGCACACCGCCGGCCTCAAGGTGGTGTCCTGCGCCAACCCGCAGGACGCGTACGTGATGATCCAGCAGGCCATCGCCTCGGACGACCCGATCGTCTTCCTGGAGCCCAAGCGGCGCTACTGGGAGAAGGGGCAGGTCGACCTGGAAGCGCCGCTGTCCGACGCGTACCCGCTGCACTCGGCCCGCGTGGTCCGGCCCGGCACCGACGTGACCCTGCTGGCGTACGGGCCGATGGTCCGGACGTGCCTGGACGCGGCGACCGCCGCCGCCGAGGACGGCCGGGAGCTGGAGGTCATCGACCTGCGCTCGCTCTCCCCGCTGGACCTGGCCGCGGCCTACGAGTCGGTGAAGCGCACCGGCCGCGCGGTGGTGGTGCACGAGGCGCCGTCCAACATCGGCCTCGGCGCCGAGCTGGCCGCGCGGATCACCGAGGAGTGCTTCTACTCCCTGGAGTCGCCGGTGCTGCGCGTGACCGGCTTCGACACCCCCTACCCGGCCGCCCGGGTGGAGGAGGAGTACCTGCCCGACCTGGACCGGGTGCTCGACGCCGTCGACCGCACCTTCGGCTGGTGAGCGGCATGTCCCGGATCAAGGAGTTCAACCTTCCCGACCTGGGTGAGGGGTTGACCGAGGGCGAGATCCTGTCCTGGCTGGTGAAGGTCGGCGACACCATCGAGCTGAACCAGCCGATCGTCGAGGTGGAGACGGCGAAGGCGGCCGTGGAGATCCCGGCGAAGTGGGCCGGCCAGGTGCAGGCGATCTTCCACCCGGAGGGCACCACGGTCGAGGTCGGTACGCCGATCATCGCGATCGACACCGACCCGGGCGCCGGCCCGCTGGACGTGCCGTCGACCACGGCCACGCCCGGCGGTGACCTGCCCACCCCGTCGGCGGCCTCGCTGGCCGCCGTCGAGGTGGCGCCGGCCGAGGGCATGGTCGAGCCGGGCCTGATCGGCGGCCCCGCCCCGGGTGGGCGAACCGCGGTGCTGGTCGGCTACGGCCCGCGTACCACCGCTGCGAAGCGCCGGCCGCGCAAGGGTGGCGTCCCGGCGCAGGCCGCGGCGACGCCAGCTCCGGCGCCGGTCGCGCCGGCTCCGCAGCCGGTGGCCGAGGCGACTCCGGTCGCTGCGGCGACCGGTGGGCTGGTGCTGGCCAAGCCGCCGGTGCGCAAGCTCGCCAAGGACCTCGGGGTCGACCTGGGCACGCTGACCGGTTCGGGTCCACTGGGCTCGATCACGCGGGAGGACGTGCAGCAGGCGGCGAACGGCGCCGTGGTGGCGGCCGAGCCGATCAGGGCGACGTCGGTGGCGACGAGCGCCGCCAGCTTCGGCGCGGACCGCGAGCAGCGCATCCCGGTCAAGGGGGTACGCAAGCTCACCGCCGAGAACATGTCCCGCTCGGCGTTCACCGCCCCGCACGTCACGGAGTTCCTGACCGTCGACGTGACCCGGGCGATGAAGGCGCTGGACCGGCTGCGCGGCCGGCGGGAGTGGCGCGACGTCCGGGTTTCACCGCTGCTGCTGGTGGCGAAGGCCGTGCTCCTGGCGGTCAAGCGGCACCCGATGGTCAACTCGACCTGGGCCGGCGACGAGATCGTGGTCAAGGAGTACGTCAACCTCGGCATCGCGGCGGCCACCGAGCGCGGCCTCATCGTGCCGAACGTCAAGGACGCCGGCCGGCTCTCGCTGCGTGAGCTGGCGGACGCGCTGAACGACCTGGTCCAGACGGCGAAGTCGGGCCGCACCTCGCCGGCGGACATGTCCGGCGGCACCCTGACCATCACCAACGTGGGGGTGTTCGGGGTGGACACCGGGACGCCGATCCTGCCGCCGGGCGAGTCGGCGATCCTGGCCTTCGGCGCGGTGCGGGAGATGCCCTGGGTGCACAAGGGCAAGGTCAAGCCGCGTCAGGTCACCACGCTGGGGTTGAGCTTCGACCACCGGATCATCGACGGTGAGCTGGGCTCGAAGTTCCTGCGCGACATCGGCGACTTCCTCGCCGACCCGGAGGCGGCGCTGCTCGCCTGGACCTGACCGTCCGAACGCCAGCCACGGCCGGTGTGCCACGGGTTAACGCCCGGCACACCGGCCGTGTCCGTTGGACGACGAAACCGTCGGCGAACAGGCTCCCTGACCTTTGATTGTTAGGCAGGTGTCTCAGCTCACCTAATAATCGATGGAAGTTGGCCGGGTTCTGCGGTTGAATAGATGCATCAGGGGCCAACAACCGAATAGCCAGGAGGACCCACCAAATGAGCATGATCGAGCGAATCCGCAGCCACCGCGATGCCACCCGCCGCGCCCGTGCCATCGAGCACGCGCTGCGCTCGGCGAACTCGCCGGCAGTCCGCGAGGAACTCCTCATCATCGCCCAGCGTCACATGGGCTGACGCTCCACGACATTCCTCACCTCCTCCAGATCGATGGCCCGCCCGGCCGACCGGGCGGGCCATCGGCGTCTCCACGCCCCACGGCACCGGGATTCCGCCGTGCCGCAGCGCCCGGTACGGTGAGCTTCGGTCTACGCCCGTCGGACGGGCACCGGCGAAGCCGATAGAAGCTGCTCGACACCAACCGGCAACGGGGAGTGACGACCGGTGCTCCTTGGACGCCCCGTGTGGCCACCGGATACCGTGCGGGGAGCCGGCACGGCGGTACGCCGGTGACGCCGGCAGCCATGCCGAGGAGACCGATCGGCACCGGCGGCCGACATGTGATGGAGGAGGCGCACCGATGACGTCCGAGGGCCCGCACCGCCCCGGCCAGGAGCCGGACGAGGTGTCACCGGGCGCCGGCGGACCGGCGCCGTACGGCGACCGCCCGGCGCAGCCGGACAACGGCTACAACGGCACCGGCCCCGACCTGGGCTGGGCACCCCCGCCGCCGGCGCGGCCGAACCCGTCGGCCCCGGCATGGGCCGCCCAGTCGGAGCAGCAGCAGCCGAACCCCGCCTGGGGTGCCGCCGCCGCGCCGCAGCCCACCGAGCCGACACAGCCCGCCTGGGCCACCGGCGGTGGCGCGAACGAACCTCCGCAGCAGCCCGGCGCCTGGACCGGCGCCGGTGGCGCACCCGAGCACACGCAGCCCGCCCCGTGGGCCGCCCAGCAGGGCTGGCCGCCAGCGGAGCAGGGCGCACCCGGGTGGACCCCCGGGGCCGGCGAGCAACCCGACTGGGTCCCGGCTCAGCCGGCGGCCCGGGGTGCCGCGCAGGTGCCGCCCGCCACCGCCGCCTGGCCGGCACAGGACGACCCGGCCCGCTCCGGCGGCTGGAACGCCGACGCCCAGCAGAACGACCCCGCGCGCTCCGGCGGCTGGGGCGGAGCGGCGCAGGATGACCCGCCCGCCGGTGACTGGCGCGGCGCCGAGTCGCAGCAGTCCGAGCCGGCGCAGGCCACCGGCTGGTCCGGCAACGGCTCCGGTCAGCAGGACGACCCGGCCGGCTCCGCCGGTTGGGCCAACGGCACCGCCGGCCGGGACGACCAGCCGGTGTGGACGCCGGCCGAGCAGTCCCCCCAGACCTGGGGTCAGGCCGCCGAGTCGACCGAGCAGCCGGCCCCCGGGTGGGGCCAGGCCGATCCGGCCGCGGCCCGCGGCGCGGCTCAGGTGCCGGCGCCGAACTGGCCCGGCCAGGACGACCCGTCCCGCTCCGGCGGCTGGGCCGGACAGCAGCAGCAGCCGGCACAGCCCGGCGGGTGGGGCGACGGCGCCGACGTGAAGCAGGACGAGGCCGCGCAGCCCGCCGCCTGGGGTGGCGCCGAGGGCCGTCCGCAGCAGCCCGACTGGGTGCTCGCTCAGCAGGACCAGCCGGCCGAGCGGCCCGAAACGGCGGAATGGACCCCGGAGGCGACCGGCAACCCGGCCCGGGCCAGCGCCAGCGTGCCCGGCAACGACGGGACGCCCGCCTGGGCCGCCGCCCCCGACAACGCCGCCCAGGCCAACGCCGCGCAGGGCAACGCCGCCGCGCCGGAGGCCCAGCCGTGGGCGCCCGGCGAGGTGTGGGGCCGCGCGGAGGCGGAGGCCTCCCAGTCCCGCGGTGACTGGGAAGCGGGCCGGAGCGACGAGTCGCCGGTCTACCAGCCCGCTCCCGCGCCGGGCATCTCGCCCGCCAACGCGGTGCCACTGCCCCCGCAGGAGCAGCGCGTGCCGGGTGCCAGCCTGGCTGCCGCCCCGCCCGCCAACTACGTGCCGCCGGCCCAGTACGCCCCGGCCACCGAGCAGCCCGCGTACGCCGAGCGGGAGAGCCCGGACGCCGCCGCGCAGTACGAGGCGGAGCCGACGGGTTGGGGTCGGGCCGAGGAGGCTCCGGCGGCTGGTGCCGTGGTGCCGTCCCCGCGTACCTCTCCGGAGGCCGGCGCGGGCCGCGCGGTCGTACCGGCGGCGGAGGCCGACTCGGCGGCGGGCCGGGCGTCGGCGAGCGCCTCGGTGCCGCTGGCCAGCCGGGTGATGCCCCCCACCGACCAGGCCGCACGACCGGCCGGCGCGCCCGCGCCGCAGCCTCGGGTGTACGGCCGCCCGTCCCGTCCCGAGCCGGAGAACGAGCCGGAGCAGGCGGCCCCGGAGGCGTTCCAGGCCGAGCCGGGTCCCGAGCGCCAGGGCGCCCCGGACTGGCAGAACGGCCCGGAACGACAGGCCGCACTCGACTGGCCGAACGGCCCGGAACGACAGGCCGCACCCGACTGGCAGAACGGCCCGGAACGACAGGCCGCACCCGACTGGCAGAACGGCCCGGAACGGCAGAGCGCACCGGAGTGGCCGAACAGCCCCGACCGGCAGGGCGGGCCGGACCGGCAGGGCGGCCCCGCCTGGGGTGGTGAGCCCCCGGCCGAGCCGCGCTTCGACGACCGGGACCGGCCGGCGGCGCCGAACGCGTTCGGTGCGGCGGCGTCCGCGCCCCCGGCGTTCCCGCCGGGTGTGCCGTCGTTCGTCGACACGCCGGGCAGCAACCGGCCGGTGAACGGGGTCCGGCCGCAGGCCGGCGCCGAGCGCCCGGCCGACCCGTTCAGCGCCCCCGGGTCACCGGTCGCCGGCTCCGCCGCGGTGAACAGCACGCCGGGCTTCGGCGGCCCGGGCTTCGGCGGCGAGCCCGCACCGGGCGGCGGCTTCCCGCCGGCCTTCCCGTCGGTGCCCCAGCAGCCCGCACCCTGGGGCCAGGAACCCACCGAGTCCGACCAGGGCCGGTTCGAGGCGTTCAAGCCGGACGCCGACGAGCCGAAGGCGGAGCCACCGACGCCGAAGGTGCGCAACGGCCGGGTGCTGGCGGCGGTGCTAATCGCCGCGGTGCTCATCCTGGCGGTGCCGCTCGGCCTGCTGATGCTGCTGGGCAAGTTCGGCGGGGACGACACGCCGGCCTTCGACCCGGCGGTCGGCACCTGCGTCAAGCAGTCCGGCCAGGGCGCCTCGGCGGTGGACTGTGGCGCGGAGGGCGCGTTCACCATCGTTTCCAAGGTGGATGCGAACGACAAGTGCGCCGACCCGGCCCAGCCGCACGTGGTGCTGCCCGGTGACGGCATCAACCGGGTGCTCTGCCTCAAGCCGGCCACCAAGTAGCGCGAACCGACGGCGGGGCCACGGGCGACCGTGGGCCCGCCGTCGTCGTCCTCCCATCCCGGATCCCGGTGGCTCGCCCCCTCCGGCCGGCGGCGGGCCGGTGATCAGGCACGATGGGGACATGAGCGCACGAGTACGGGCCCCCGAGCTGCGCGGTCGGGGATGGCTGAACACCGGTGGACGCGATCTGAAGCTCGCCGACCTGCGCGGCAAGATTGTCCTGGCGGATTTCTGGACCTTCTGCTGCATCAACTGTCTGCACGTGCTCGACGAGCTGCGCCCGTTGGAGGAGAAGTACGGCGACGTGCTCGTCGTGATCGGTGTGCACTCGCCGAAGTTCGAGCATGAGAAGGACGCCGACGCGCTGGCCGCCGCCGTGGAGCGGTACGGGGTGCACCACCCCGTGCTCGACGATCCCGAGATGGACATGTGGCAGCAGTACGCGGCCCGGGCCTGGCCGACCCTGTCGGTGATCGACCCCGAGGGGTACGTGGTGGCCACCATGGCGGGCGAGGGGCACGCCGAAGGGCTGGCCCGGTTGATCGACGAGCTCATCGCCACCCACGAGGCCAAGGGCACCCTGCACCGGGGCGACGGCCCGTACGTCCCGCCGCCGGCACCGGAAACCGCGCTGCGTTTCCCCGGCAAGGCGGTGCTGCTGCCGGACGGCAATCTGCTGGTCTCCGATTCGGCCCGGCACTCCCTGGTCGAGTTGGCCCCGGACGGTGAGACGCCGGTGCGCCGGATCGGCTCGGGTGAGCGGGGCCGGGCCGACGGGCCGGCCGGCGCGGCGGCCTTCTCGGAGCCGCAGGGGCTCTGCGTGCTGCCGCGGCAGGTCGCCGAGGTGGCGGGCTACGACGTGGTGGTCGCCGACACGGTCAATCACCTGCTGCGCGGCGTACGCCTGGCGTCCGGCGAGGTGGTCACGGTGGCTGGCAGCGGCCGGCAGTGGCGCGCCTCGGTCGACGACCACGCGCACGACGCGCTCGCCGTGGACTTCTCCTCGCCGTGGGACCTGGCCTGGTACGACGACAAGCTGATCATCGCGATGGCCGGCATCCACCAGCTCTGGTGGTTCGATCCGATCAAGCGGACCGCCGGCATGTACGCCGGCACCACGGTCGAGGCGCTGCGCGACGGCCCGCTCGCCGAGGCGTGGATGGCGCAGCCGTCCGGGCTCTCCGTCTCCGCCGACGGCACCCGGCTCTGGATCGCCGACAGCGAGACCAGCGCCGTCCGGTACGTCGAGAACGGTGTGCTGGGCACCGCCGTCGGGCAGGGCCTGTTCGACTTCGGTCACGTGGACGGGCCGGCGGAGTCGGCGCTGCTCCAGCACCCGCTGGGCGTGTGCGCGCTGCCGGACGGCTCGGTGCTGATCGCCGACACCTACAACGGCGCGGTGCGGCGCTTCGACCCGTCGACCAACGAGGTGTCCACGGTCGCCGACGGGCTGGCCGAGCCGAGTGATCTGGTGCTCACCCCGGCCGGTGAGGTGCTGGTCGTGGAGTCGGCCGCGCACCGGCTGACCCGGTTGGCCCCGGGTTCACTGTCGGCGGCCGGCGCCAGCACGGTGGACGGCCCCCGGCACCGTACCGAGCGCAAGCCGACCGACGTGGCGGCCGGTGAGGTCACCCTCGACATCGTCTTCACGCCCGCGCCGGGACAGAAGCTGGACGAGACGTTCGGGCCGTCGACCCGGCTGGTGGTCTCCGCGTCCCCGCCGGAGCTGCTGGTGGAGGGCGCCGGCACGGGCACCGAGCTGTCCCGCCGGCTGGTGCTCAACGGCGAGGTCACCGGTGGGGTGCTCCAGGTGACCGCCCAGGCGGCGACCTGCGACGCGGACGTCGAGCACGCGGCCTGCCACCTGACCCGACAGGACTGGGGCGTCCCGGTCCGGGTGGTCGACGGCGCCGCGACCCGCCTTCCGCTGGTGCTGCGCGGCCTCGACGCCTAGCTGAGAGGGAGGGCCCCCGAGGGCCCTCCCTCTCACGCGAACGGGGCCAGTGGGACGTCGGCGTCGATCAGCGTGGCGCGGACCAGCTCCGTGGCGGAGACCGCGCCGGGTGTGTCGCCGTGCACGCAGATCGAGTCCGCCGGGCAGGGGATGACGGTGCCGTCCACCGCCACCACGGTCCGTTCGGTGGCGATCCGTACCGCCCGGGTGGCCACCTCGTCCGGGTCGGTGATCAGCGCGCCGGGGGTGCCGCGGGGCACCAGCGCCCCGTTGGGCAGGTAGCCGCGGTCGGCGAAGGCCTCGGCGACAACCGGCAGGCCGGCGCCGACGGCGAGCTGGGCGAGGGTCGAGCCGGGCATGCAGAGCACGGGCAGCTCGGGGTCGTGGCCGGTCACCGCGGCGACGACCGCGGCCGCCTGGGACTCGTCGTTGGCGGCCGCGTGGTAGAGCGCCCCGTGCGGCTTGAGGTAGCGGACCCGGGTGTTGAACAGCTGACAGAACGCGTTGAGGGCCCCGAGCTGGTAGGTCACCTCGTCGCGCAGCTCGGCGAAGTCGTACGCGATGTGCCGCCGGCCGAAGCCGGCCAGGTCGCGGTAGCCAACCTGCGCGCCCACCGCCACCCCGCGCCGCGCCGCGCTCTCGCAGACCCGCCGCATGGTGGACGGGTCGCCGCCGTGGAAGCCGCAGGCGACGTTGGCGGACGTGACCAGGTGCAGCAGCGCCTCGTCGTCGCCGAGTCGCCAGATGCCGAATCCCTCGCCCAGGTCAGCGTTGAGGTCCATGGAATCTGACGGTAGTACCTGGCCGGGCCTGCGCGAGCGGGGTCACGTCGCTGACCACCCCGATGACCGGGTATCCGCCGGTGGTCGGGTGGTCGGCGAGGAAGATCAGGGGTTGCCCGTCCGCCGGCACCTGCACCGCGCCGAGCACGATGCCCTCGCTGGGCAGTTCGCCGGCGACCGCGCGGGGCAGCGGCGCGCCGGCGAGCCGCGCGCCGACCCGGTTGCTCACCGGGCTGACGGTGTACGCGGTGCCGAACAGGCGGTCGAACGCGGCCGGGGTGAACCAGCCGTCGCGGGGGCCACGGTGCAGGATCAGGCGCAGTTCCGGCGAGGGTACGGGGGCGACGGTCACGTCCACCGGGGCGGGCTCGCCGAACGGCGCACCGAGCGGCAGCCGGTCACCGTCCCGCAGCGGGGACGGGCCCAGCCCGGAGAGCGTGTCGGTGGCCCTGCTGCCGAGCACGGCCGGCACGTCGATCCCGCCCGCGACGGCCAGCCAGCTCCGTACGCCCCGGCGCGCCGGGCCGATCCGCAGCACCGTTCCGGCCGGCACGGTGAGCGGGCGCCCGGTGTCGCCTGGACGATCGCCGGCACGGATCGGCACCTCGGCTCCGGTGACCGCCACGGTGGTGGCCCGGGTCAGGCGCAGCGTGCAGCCGGTCAGGGTGAGCTCCAGGCCGGCGGCCTGCTCCGGGTTGCCGACCAGCCGGTTGGCCAGCGCCAGGGCGGCCGGGTCGAGCGCACCTGACCGGGGTACGCCGAGGTGCGCCCAGCCGGGTCGGCCCAGGTCCTGCACGGTGGTGAGCGCGCCGGCGCGGAGCACCTCGATCTCGCCAGGACGGGTCACGCCGCCGCCATCCGGACCCGGGTGCCCGGGCCGAGCCGGGCGGGCGGGTCGGCGTCCACGTCGAAGAGGACCAGCTCGGTCCGGCCGACCAGCAGCCACCCGCCGGGGGAGGCGCTCGGGTAGATGCCGGCGTACGGGCCGGCCAGGGCGACCGAGCCGGCCGGTACGCGAGGTCGGGGGGTGGCCAACCGGGGCAGCGCCAACGCGACGGGCAGACCGGTCAGGTAGGGGAACCCGGGGGCGAAGCCGCAGAAGGCGACCCGGAACGGGGTGCTGGTCAACCGGCGCGGTACGGCCGCCACGTCGACCCCCCAGTGCTGGGCGACCGTCGACAGGTCGGGCCCGTCGAAGTCCACCGGGACGATGACCTCGCCGGGTTCCCGCTCGCTCGTCCGGTCCGCCGCGCCGTCGGCGTCGTTGGCGGCGGCGGCGACCGCTGGTGCCCAACGGGACAGCAGGTCGGCGGTGGCGGCCGGGTCGGGCAGGCCGTCGAGCAGGACGGTGCTGGCGGCCGGCACGATCTCGACGGCGGTCAGCTCGCCCCGGTCGCGGCGGCGCCACAGCTCGGCCCGCCACGCGTCGACCAGGGCGGCCTGGGCCGCGTCGGCGGGCTCGGAGCAGTCGAGCAGCAGGGCGTGCGCCCCGGCGGGTCGGATCCGCATCCGCTCATCTTCGCCGATGTCGTGCCGGCGGAGGTGTTCACGGGGACGGTGCCGGGCGTCACCAGCGCGACTACTTGCAAGTAACCTACGGTGCCGTAACCTGATGTCGTGACCACCTCCGCTCCGCTTCGACTGAAGCCGGTCGACATCGGTAAGCCCCGGATGCGCGGCTGGCTGCACACGTACGCCTTCTTCGTCGCCCTGGTCTCCGGCATCGTGCTGTGCTCGATCGCCGCCACCCGGCCGGGGTGGGCGCCCCTGGTCAGCTGCGTCATCTACAGCCTGACCGTCTGTGGGCTCTTCGGCACCAGCGCGCTGTACCACCGTCGCGTGTGGTCGGAGCGCGGCTATCAGGTGATGCGCCGGATGGACCACTCGATGATCTTCATCTTCATCGCCGGCACGTACACACCGTTCTGCGCGCTGCTGCTCGCGCCGCGACCGGCCACCGTGATGCTGGCCCTGGTCTGGGGTGGCGCGCTGGCCGGCGTGGCGCTCAAGATGGTCTGGCCGCACGCCCCACGCTGGGTTTCCGCGCCGCTCTACCTGGCGCTCGGCTGGGTGTCGGTCGCCATGCTGCCGGAGATCCTGCACGGCGGTGGCGTCGCGGCACTGGTGCTGCTGAGCGTCGGGGGTGCGATCTACAGCGTCGGCGCCGTCTTCTACGCGTTGCGCCGGCCCAATCCGTGGCCGACCGTCTTCGGCCACCACGAGTTCTTCCACGCCTGCACCCTGCTGGCCGCGCTCTGCCACCACATCGCGATCTACTTCGCCCTGTTCGCCTGACCCCCACCGGCACGGTACGAGTCGGTGCAGGGCGCGAGCGAGCCACCGGTGGGCGGACGCGAGCCGGGGCCCCGCGACGCTGCGGGACCCCGGAGTGCGCGAGCGGGAGTCAGACCGGACGGCCCGGCCGGCGCACCTCGCGGTACTCCCGCATGACCCGGTCGTCCTGGACCGGCACCACACGATCGGTCACCACGCGGTCCTCCCGGACCGGTGCGGCCACCACCGTGCGGCGGCGGCTGTTCCAGAAGTAGAGGGTGACGAGCAGGCCGGCGACACCGGCCAGCATCAGCACCCAGCCGACCACGGCCAGGTTCAGCCAGCCCAGGTCGGCCTCCACGGCGAATGCGAAGATCGCGCCCAACGCGATCAGGAAGATGCTGCCACCAATGCCCATGTCTCGCTCCTCGGCTCTAACCTGGCGTACGTCCCGCCGCGGCCGTCGGTAGGGGTGCGGCACCCATCGACTTACCCCGGCACGGAGATCGCCAATCGGGCAAGCTGGGGGCATGACGGACGCCCATCCCGAGACACGGAATCTGGTGCTGCTCCGGCACGCGAAGGCCGAGCAGGGCGGCGAGGGCACGGACGACGCCCACCGGCCGCTCTGCGCGCGGGGGCACGCCGACGCGGCCGCGGCCGGTGCCTGGCTGGCCCACCACGGGCTGCTGCCCGACGTGGTGCTCTGCTCGACGGCGCTGCGCACCCGGCAGACCTGGCACGGCGTGGCGATGGGGATGACCGGTTCGCCGCCGGAGGGCGGCCCGGCCGGACCCCGCCCGACCGTCCGCTACGAGCCCGGCGCGTACGACGCCCATCCGGAGGAGTTGCTGGCGCTGGTCCGCACCATCGACGCGACCGCACGGACGGCGTTGGTGATCGCCCACAATCCGGGCATCTCGCTGCTCTCCGCGCTTCTCGACCCGGAGGGGGCGGACGCGGAGGGGTTACGGACCACCGAACTGGCGGTGCACCGCGGCACGCTCAGCTGGACGGAGCTGGCCCCGACTCGGGCGCCGATCACCGCACGGCACGTCGCACGCGGCTGAGCCACCCGCCGATGGTCGACGGGTGGCCCGGGCGTACGCGGCTCAGGAGGGTGGCGCGGTCGGCGGCGGCGGGTCGGGCGGCGGCGGCATCATCGCCGTCGGATGCGAGAGCCGGTTCTCCTCGACGATGAGGGTCCGGGCCCGCTTACGCCGGTCCTGCCAGAACCAGAGCGTGGTCAGCAGCACGGCCAGCCCGGCCAGGATGAACACCCAGCCGACCGCGCGCAGGTCTATCCACCAGACGTTGGCTCGAATCGCGAAGGTCAGGATGGCGCCGATCGCGATGAGAAAGATGCCGCTTCCTACACCCATGTGCGCTGCACTCCCCCGTGCGGTGGCTCTGGGCGTTCCCTGTCGTGACCACGCGACGGTTACCCGCCCCGCCGCCGGCCTACCGGGGTCGGGCAACCGAATAGCAGGAGTGGTGCGGGCAGCGCGACGGCCGGCGGGGCAGTTGCCCCGCCGGCCGTCGGTGTCGGATGGCGCTCGGAACCTTCAGGCGTGCCGTGGCACGCTCAGAAGGCCTCCTCCGGCAGGTCCATGATGTCGAGGTCCGCGCCCTCGATGATGCGCCGGTCCGCGCCGATGCGCGGCAGCACCTCGCGGGCGAAGAACCGGGCGGCGGCCACCTTGCCGGTGTAGAACGCCTTGTCGGTGGCGGAGACCTCACCGGCGAGCGCCGTCAGCGCCACGTCGGCCTGCTTCTGGAGCAGCCAGCCGACCACCAGGTCGCCGATGGCCAGCAGGAACCGCCGGCTGCTGAGCCCGACCTTGTACAGGGCGCGGGTGTCGCCGCCCTGGGCCTCGCCCAGCCAGCCGGTCAGCACGCCGAGCATGTTCTGGATCTCGGCGAGCGCTTTGCCGAGCGCCTGCCGCTCCTCCTTGAGCTGGCCGTTGCCCGCCTCGGAGGAGATGAACTCCTGGATCTCGCCGGCGACTGCCATCAGCGCCTTGCCGTTGTCCCGGACGATCTTGCGGAAGATCAGGTCCAGGCTCTGGATGGCGGTGGTGCCCTCGTACAGGGTGTCGATCTTGGCGTCCCGGACGTACTGCTCCAGCGGGTAGTCCTGGAGGAAGCCGGAGCCGCCGAAGGTCTGCAGCGCCTCGTGCCCGAGCAGCTCGTACGCCCGCTCCGAACCGACGCCCTTGACCAGCGGCAGCAGCAGGTCGTTGACCCGCTTGGCCAGCTTGGTGGCCTTCTCGTCGCCGGCCGCCTCGGCGATGGCGACCCGGTCCTGCCAGGTGGCGGTGTAGAGAACCAGGGCGCGCAGGCCCTCGGAGTACGACTTCTGCAGCAGCAGCGAGCGGCGCACGTCCGGGTGGTGCGTGATGGTGACGCGCGGCGCGGTCTTGTCGGTCTGCTGGATCAGGTCGGCGCCCTGCACCCGGTTCTTCGCGTACTCCAGGGCGTTGAGGTAGCCGGTGGAGAGGGTGGCGATCGCCTTGGTGCCGACCATCATCCGGGCGTACTCAATGATCATGAACATCTGGCGGATGCCGTCGTGCTTGTCGCCCAGCAGCCAGCCCTTGGCCGGGACGCCGTGCTCGCCGAAGGTCACCTCGCAGGTGTTGGAGACCTTCAGGCCCATCTTGTGCTCGACGTTCGTGGCGTAGACGCCGTTGCGCTCGCCCAGCTCGCCCGTCTCCTCGTCGAAGTGGTACTTCGGCACGACGAAGAGCGAGAGACCCTTGGTGCCCGGGCCACCGACGCCCTCGACGCCCACCGGGCGGGCGAGCACGTAGTGGACGATGTTGTCGGTCAGGTCGTGCTCGCCCGAGGTGATGAAGCGCTTCACGCCCTCGATGTGCCACGTGCCGTCCGGCTGCTGGACGGCGCGGGTGCGGCCGGCGCCCACGTCCGAGCCGGCGTCCGGCTCGGTGAGGACCATCGTCGAGCCCCACTGCTTGTCGATGAAGAGCTTGGCCCACTTCTTCTGCCGCTCGGTGCCCTCGACGTGCAGCACGTGCGCGAAGGACGGGCCGGAGGCGTACATCCAGACCGGGGCGTTCGAGCCGAGCACCAGCTCGGCGAGGGCCCACCAGAGGGCGCGCGGCGCGTTGGTGCCGCCCAGCTCGGGCGGCAGGTCCAGCCGCCAGAACTCGGAGTCCATGAACGCCTGGTACGACTTCTTGAACGACTCCGGCAGCGGCGCGGTGTGCGTGGCCGGGTCGAAGACCGGCGGATTGCGATCACTGTCCGTGTAGCTGGCGGCCAGATCCTCGCGGGCGAGGCGGTCGACCTCGGCCAGGAAGCTGCGGGCGGTGTCGGTGTCGAGTTCCGAGTACGGCTCCTGGCCGAACGCCCGGTCCGCCCCGAAGACCTCGAACAGGTTGAACTCGAGGTCCCGGAGGTTGCTCTTGTAGTGGGTCATGCTCACTGGCCCCGCTTCCGGACAGGTGTTACCGATCAGTAACCCCGACTCTATTACTCGCGGGTAGCCACCGACAAGCCGATCACCCAAGTGACGGCCATTACACACTTGCGGTACCGCACCGCTGCGGGCCGACCGGTCAGCTCTCGGCGGCGCCGACTTCCCAACTCGGCACTGCCGCCGCCGCGCCGGTCCGCGTGCCGGCGTACTCCATCAGGACCAGGGCGATGTCGTCGTCGAGCCGGCCGTGCACCCACTCGACCAGGGCCGTCTCCAGCGAGGCCAGCCCGTCGGCGACCGTGCCGTGCCCGAGCAGCCGCCAGGCCCGGTCCGCCGTGGGGAAGAACTCGCCGTCCCGCCGAGCCTCACCGAGACCGTCGGTGAACAGCAGCAGCCGGTCGCCGGGCTCCAGACGTTCCACCCGGGGACGGACCACCGGCATGAACCCGAGCGGAGGCGCCGGCGCGGGCGGCTCCAGCGGGATCACCGCGCCCCGCCGCAACAGCAGCGGCGGCGGATGCCCGCAGTTGACGATCGTGAGCGTGCCGCCACGCTCCTCCACCAGTGCCGCGGTCACGAAGTCCTCGTCACCGACGTTGCGGGCGACCGCGCGGTCCAGGTCGGCCACCACGGCGCGCAGGTCGGCCCGCTCGTAGGCCACGTGCCGGTACGAGCCGAGGACGATGCTGGCCAGCCGGACCGCGTCCAGCCCCTTGCCGCGCACGTCACCGATGATCATGCGAACCCCGTACGGCGTGTCGATCGCCTCGTACAGGTCCCCACCGATCTCGGCCGTCGCCGTGGAGGAGATGTAGCGGCCGGCCACCGACAGCGTGCCGACCTGTGGACCGAGCGAACGCAGCACCGCCTGCTGGGCCACCGAGGCGAGCTTGGTCAACTCGGCGATCTTCACCGCCTGCCGCTGCCGTACCCACGTCACCGCCACCGCCAGCGCGGTGGCGAGCGCGACCGCGACCACGTTGACCGAGGTGACCAGCGACATCTCCGGCTCGATCACGGCGAAGCCGGCCCCGATCAGGGTCGCCGCGACGCCCACCCCCAGCACCACCTGCCACGCCGCCACCGCGGCGGCCAGGAACGGGGCCGCGGCCAGCAGAGCGACGTAGTGCGCGGGGCGGCCGTCCGCCACCTCCACCGCCGAGACGATCGCGAGCAGGACGAAGGCCGCGCCGAGGCCGGCGCGGGATCCGGGGCTCAGCGGGCGACGGCCCGACTGGAGGAGTCGCGTGGGTACGAGGGACAGCATGCCTGATCCGCGTGAGCGGGTGAATGAACCTGGCCCGTCGTCCGAGGAGGTTCTGTCCGGCTGGCGTGGGTGTCCGGCCGGAACGGCATCGCCCGCTCCGCTCAGCCGAGCACCTCGTACCGGACGGTGAGCGCGCCCACGTCGACCGAGGCGATGGTGGCGAACGCGGCGCGGGAGAGATCCAGGCAGCGGCCGTCGATGAACGGGCCACGGTCGTTGATCCGTACCACGACCGACTTGCCACTGGCCGGGTTGGTGACCCGGACCTTGGTGTTGAACGGCAGGGTCTTGTGCGCCGCGGTCAGCTCGTTCGGGTTGAACGACTCGCCGTTGGCGGTGAGCTGCCCGTCGGAGTAGAAGGAGGCGCCGCACGAGCCGCTCTCCAGCACCTTCGCCGCCGGCGTCTTCTTCTTCGCGGTCGGGCTCGGCTTCGGCGCCGCCGTGCGGGTCTTGTTCCGCGAGGCTGCCTGTGGCGACCGGCTGGCCGACGGACTGGCCGTCGCGCTCGGCGAGGCGCTGACACTCGGCGCGGCGGCCGGGGAACTGGCGGCGGGGCTGCTGGCGGCGATGGTCGGGGCGAGCTCGATGGTGGCCTGCTCCGGCTGCGCGGACCCCGAGGTCAGCTGCACGGCGCCCACGGTTCCCCCGACGGCGAGGGCGACGGCGGCCGCCGCGGTGGCCGCGATGCCCGCCGGGGAGGAGAAGATGCGGGTACGGGAGTGCCTACCTGCCACCGGCCCGGTCCTTTCGTCGACTGAACAAACCGGGTCGGACCGTAACGAGAGAAGCACTTCCGAAGTCAACGTGATCATTGTGGTATGCCCGTATTTGCACTGGTACGTGTAGCCGATCATCCGAGCCGGTATGGGCCGGCCGGCCCGGGTGCCCGCACGCCGGCCGCGCGTGCCGCAGGATGGACCGATGCCCGCCGAGCTGACCGAACGCCTCGCCACCCTGTTCCGGTGGATCGACCCCGGGCCGGGCACCAGCCACCTGGTCAGCGACATCTCCGGTTGGTGGCGGGATCCGACGGTGCTGGCCGAGCTGGGCCCGGCCCTCGTGGCGCCCTACCGATCCGCCCGGCCGACCGTGGTGCTCGCCCCCGCGGTCACCGGGCTGCTGCTCGGGCCGCTGGCCGCCACCGCCCTCGGAGTCGGCTTCGTGGCCGCGCACAAGCCCGGCGACGGGCGCTTGCCGGCCGGGCCGCTCACCTGGGCGCAGAGCCCGCCGGACTACCGGGGTCGGCAGGTCGACCTGGCCGTGCGGGACCGGCACCTCGGCCCCGGCGACCGGGTCCTGATCGTGGACGACTGGGTACGCACCGGAGCGCAGATCCACGCCCTCTACGACATCTGCGCGGCCCGGGGCGCCGAGGTGCTGGGCAGCGCCGTGGTGGCCGTCGACTGTCCGCCCGACGTCGCGACCCGACTCCGGATCACCGGCCTGATCAGCGGCGCGGATCTGCCTGCTTGACCTGAACCTCGGTTCATCTTCGACGATCGACGTATGAGCGACGGGATCCTCGACGAGGCGTACGAACGGCTGCACCGCACCGGCCCCGAATACGACGGCTGGCTGACCAACCACGGGCCGATGGCCGTCGAGGCGCTGGCCCGGCACGGCCACCAGCAGCGGGTGCACCGCTGGCTCGACGACTACCTCGGTCGCCTCGACGACCTGCCCCGTGGGCTGCGCCCGATCGACGACTGGCGGACGGCGCTGGGCGATCCGAAGCGGGCCGGTGACTGGTTGGCGTACTTCGACCGGGAGCTGCGCGAACGCCCTTGGCGGGAGGTCCTCGGCACCTGGTGGCCCCGGCTGTTGCCCG
This sequence comes from Micromonospora sp. CV4, assembly GCF_003667455.1. Taxonomy (NCBI): domain Bacteria; kingdom Bacillati; phylum Actinomycetota; class Actinomycetes; order Micromonosporales; family Micromonosporaceae; genus Micromonospora; species Micromonospora sp. CV4. The sequence continues at coordinate 19,656 of NZ_RCVI01000295.1, forward strand.
GCATCGCCGCCGGCGCCACCCACGGCGTGATCCGGGTCGGGCACGCCGTGCGCGCACTGGACCCGGGCGGCGCGAACCCGCAACGGGTCGCCGAGCTGGGCCAGGCCCTCGGCTACTGGGCCGCCCGCTGGCAGCCGGTCCCCGGGGCCGACCGACTGCTCGACCCGGCCGCCCCGGTCGGCCCCACCGCCGCCGAGGCGGGAGGGCCGGGCACCGACGGGATGGACGTGGACGCCGCCCTGGCCGGGCTGCCCCGGATCGACGACCAGTCCGGGGGCATCCTGGCCCGGCTGGTTCGGCTGCCGGGCGTACCGCGATGGGAGCCGGCGCTCGCGGCGCTGCGCCCCGCGCGGACCCCGGCCGAGGCGGAGCGGGGTCTGACCGCGCTGGTGCACCGCGCCGGCCTCGACTACCTGCGCTTCGGGCACGCGGCGCCGGTCATGCTGGTGCACGCGGTCACCGCGCCGACCGCGGTGCTGCGTACCCTGCCGGCACTCGATCGGGCGCTCTGGGCGCCGAGCCTCGCCGCGGCCTGGGCCGCGACGGCGGCCGTGACCTCGGTGTACGCCCCGACCGCCGGGACGCCGCCGCCGACCGTGCCGGCCGCGGCCCCGGCGGAGGTCTTCGCCCGGGCGGCCCGTCACGGTGACGAGCACGTGGTCAAACTGGCCGACGCGGTGCTCGACGCGCACGCGGCCACCGGCGACGAGCGGCTGCTCGCCGCCGCCGGCTACGCCGGTCAGCTGATCTGACCGGGCCGGGAAATTGCGGCGGCGGTACGGGTCGCGCTGGCCTAGCCTCGGCAGGATGTGGCCTCGGATCGGTGAACTGCGCACCCTCGCCCTCGGCACACCCGGCGAGCTGCGGGCGACCCTGAACACCCTGGTGCTGGCCGGCGTGAAGACCGCCACGGCCGGCCGGCTCGCCGAGTACGCGGAGGAGGGCGAAGAGCTGGAACGGGTCGGCGAACGGCTGGCGCTCGTCGACGACGACGACGCGCTGGCCGGCGTCGTGGAGATCACCGGCGTCGAGGTGGTCCGTTTCGCCGACGTGCCCTGGGATTTCGCCCGCGCCGAGGGTGAGGGCGACCGCTCGATCGAGGAATGGCGGGCCGGACACTCGGCCTACTGGGCCCGGCTCGGCACCCCGGTCGACGACGACACCCCGATCGTCTGCCTCCGCCTACGGCTCGTCTCCGGCGGCGAGGGCGGCGTGGCCAGCGGCGACCTCGGCACCTGACCCGATCGTCCCTGGCGGCGCGGTCTCAGCCGCTGGCGCTGTCGCCCCTTTCGCTGGCGCTGTGGCCCCGCCGCTGGCGCTCGCGGCTCAGCCGCGCAGCTCCGGCAGCAGTCGGGTCGCCACGTCCGCCAGGACGGCCTCGTCGCCGGCGTACCAACTGCTGGCGCGCGGCCAGTGCGTCACCACATCGGTGAAACCGAGGTCGGCGGCCCGGCCGACCTGATCGGCGAAGAACTGCGCGCTGTTGAGCGAGAAGACCGGCGCCGCGTCCAGCGACAGATAGCGGTCCAGGGTGGCCGGATCGCGGTCGGCCTCCTCCAGCGTCCGGTCCATCCGCGCGGACAGCGCCGACACGGTGTCCCACCAGCCCTGCACGTCGTCGGCCTCGGTGCCGGTGGTCACCCAACCCTGGCCGAACCGGGCCACCAGCCGCATCGACCGCGGCCCGTTGGCGGCGACCACGAACGGCACCCGGGGCTGCTGCACGCAGCCCGGATTGTTGCGGGCGTCCACCGCGGCGAACCAGTCACCACGCCAGGTGGTGCCGTCCTCCCGCAGGATCAGGTCCAGCAGCTCGGTGAACTCGGCGAACCGGTCGACCCGCTGACGCGGCGGCAGCGTCTCGCCGCCCAGCACCGCCGAGTCGAAGCCGATACCGCCCGCGCCCAGGCCGAGCAGCAGCCGGCCGTCGGAGACGTCGTCCACGGTGGTGATCTGCCGGGCGAACGCGGCCGGGTGCCGGAAATTCGGCGACGCGACCAGCGTGCCCAGCCGGATCCGGGAGGTGACCGTGGCGGCGGCGGTCAGCGTGGTCATCGAGTCGAACCACGGACCGTCCACCAGGTCCCGCCAACCGAGGTGGTCGTACGTCCAGGCGTGGTCGAAGCCCCACTCGTCGGCCTGCCGCCAGCGACGCTGCGACTCACCCCAGCGCTGGTCCGGGAGGATCACGATGCCAATCCGCATGATCGCCAGCCTAGCCGGGGGCACCACGGACACCCGGCTTTCGCTACCGTTCTCCAATGGACCTACGGTCGAGTCGGGCCGACACGGTACGAGCATTCGGCACCCTGTCGCTGGGGGCCGGCTTCCTGACCTCGCTGCTCACCATGCCGTCCAGCTCCGACGGGCTCAAGCCGCAGATCCTTGCCGCCTTCCTCATCCTGACCGGAATCGGTCTGCGGATCGAGGCGGCGATCATCGACCGTAAGTCGTAGTTCCGGCGATGCTGGCGGCCCCTACCCTCCGTTCATGGTCGTCGAACGAGCCGTCGCCCGGGCACCGCTGGGTCGCCGGCCGCGCATGCTCTTCGCGGTGGCGATCGTGCTCGCGGTGCTCGTTCCTTCCCTGGTCGTTCGCGAACTGGTCGAGGCACGGTTCGGCCGCGGACCGCTGGCCGACGTCGGCGCGATCGCGGTGCCCGTCGTGGTGACCGCCTGGCTGGCGCCGCGCGCCTCCTACCGCCGGCGCGACGCCCTGCTGTGGCTGGTCGGCCCGGGCATCTACATCTTCGCGGTGATCGCCTGGCGGCTGGCCCTGGCGCCGTACCGCGACTGGAGGCCCCGCCCGGAGGAGCTGCCCCGCATGCGCTGGCTGCGCGGCCCCGAGCACGCTGGGATGTGGTACCTGCCCACGAATGACCGGCAACCGGACGGCGGTCCCGCGCACTAGCCTGACCCGGTGCCGACGATCGAGCAGCTCGAGCGGGAGGTGTGGCCGGATCCGGGCCCGGATGCCACCTTCCTCGTCACTCGTTGCACCGAACTCCGTCGTAAGCCGCTGGCCGACTTCACGGCCGAGGACCTCCGCATCATGCTCGGGCAGGCGATCGGCGTGCCGGCTCTGCTGCCTCTCGCGGTGGGCATTCTGCGCGACGATCCCCTGGTCGAGGGCGACCACCACCCGGGAGACCTGCTCCTGCAGGTGCTGCGGCTGCCCCACTCGGCGTGGTCGGGCCTGGCGGCGGAGCGGGAGCACCTCAAGGCTGTGCTGGCCCACCTCCTCGCCGGTCCCGCCCTCTCCGACCCCGATCTCCCGCCTCGTGAGGTGAAGCGGTTTCGCGAGGCCATCGAGCAGTTTCTCGCTAGACCGGCGTGACGTAGGTCACACGCTAGCCCGGTAGGGAGCGAGCGGTCGGCTCCGACTCATCGGTGAGCGGCACCCGAGCCGGGGGTCGCCCGAGGAGAGGAACGACGCGAGATGACGAAGGTGACCGCACAGCTGTCGGTGTCGGCGGACGGGTTCTACGCCGGCCCGCGATTCGCCGGTGAGGGCGACTGGATGGACTCGGCCGAGAGCGCCGGCTTCTTCCGGGTCACCCGCTGGGCGACCGAGGCGATGGCGTGGCGCGAGCGACAGGGCTTCGCCGGCGGTGAGCAGGACACCAACTCCGAGGTGATCGCCGAGTCCTTCGGCTCGGCCGGCGCGTACGTGATGGGGCGGCGGATGGCCGACGGAGGTGAGGTCCCCTGGGGCGAGGTGCCGCCGTTCCGCGCGCCGGTCTTCGTCGTCACGCACCGCCCCCGCGAGCGACTGCTCCGCGGCGGTGGCACCAGCTTCACCTACGTCACCGACGGCGTGGCGAGTGCCGTCGAGCAGGCGCGCGCCGCGGCCGGCGGCAAGGACGTCGCGGTGGCCGGCGGCGGCAGCCTCGTGCGGCAGGTCCTCAAGGCCGGCCTGCTCGACGAGTTGGAGCTGCACGTCGTACCGGTCGTGCTCGGCACCGGCCTCCGCCTGTTCGACGCGGACCTCGACCTTGGCGAGAAGGAGGCGACCGAGCTGACGCCCACCCGCGTCCTCCACACGCCGCAGGTCACCCACATCCGGTACGCGGTGGGCGGTCGCGCCCCACTCGTGCTCGACGACCGGGGCCGCGGCGGCGGCCCGACGGTGACCACGAACTGAACCGCGCCGACCGGATACGGACCATCGACCCGAGAGGGGATCCCATGCCGCAACTGTTGCGGGTGCAGTGCTTCAACGTTTCGCGCGACGGGTTCGGCACCGGAGAGGGACAGAGCCTGGAACGGCCCTTCGGCCACGCGGACCCCACTCCGCTGTTCTCCTGGCGGGCCGCCACCGCCAGCTTCGTCTATCGCACCGAGCCCGGCGGCACGCGCGGTCTGGACGACTACCTGACCCGCGACGCCGAGTGCAACATCGGCGCGGAGATCATGGGTCGCAACAAGTTCGGCCCCCAGCGTGGCCCCTGGGAGAACCATGACTGGCTGGGCTGGTGGGGGGACAACCCGCCGTTCCACACGCCGGTCTTCGTGCTCACCCACCACGAACGCCCGTCGTTCACCCTGGCCGACACCACGTTCCACTTCCTCGATGCCAGCCCGGCCGAGGCACTGGCCCAGGCGAAGCAGGCAGCCAACGGTCGGGACGTACGCCTCGGTGGTGGTGTCGCCACCATCCGCGAGTTCCTCGATGCCGATCTGGTCGACACCATGCACATCGCCGTCGCGCCCGTCGACCTCGACCGGGGTGAGCGGTTGTGGGCCAGCCCTCGCGATCTTCTCGACCGCTTCCACCTGGAGTCGGTGCCCAGCCCCAGCGGAGTCACCCATCTCCTGTTCTGGCGACGATGACCGCCGACACGATCACTGCAGGCTGACCCGGGCCGACCGCTCACCCAGCCGGCAGCCAGACCGCCCACAGATCTTGGACAGTTTCCGTTCTGGCGGCGGGCTCAACCGGTGGTTGCAACACCGAGGAGCTGGGTCATCTTTTCACCTGGGGTGGCCCAGCCCAGGGTCATGCGGGGGCGATCGTTGAGTTCGTCGGCGACGTGGTCGAGGTCAGCCTGGTCGATGGTGGTGAAGTCGAAATGGCCTTTGGGGAAGTACTGGCGTAGCAGCCCGTTGGTGTTCTCGTTGCTGCCGCGTTGCCAGGGGCTGTGCGGGTCGCAGAAGTAGACCGGGCAGTCGGTGGCGATGGTGAAGTCACGGTGGCGGGCCATCTCGACGCCCTGGTCCCAGGTCAACGAGGCCCGTAACCGCTGCGGGAGCCAGCTCATCGCGGCGGCCAACTGGGACACGACGTGTTCGGACACCTTGCCCTCGGGCAGCCCGACCAGGATCACGAACCGGGTGGCGCGTTCTACCAAAGTGGCGATCGCGGAACCACCGCGTCCACCTCGACGTACCCCTTCGAGCAGGTCGCCCTCCCAGTGCCCGGGCACCGCCCGGTCAGCGACCTCAGCCGGCCGGTCAGCGATGCGCAGAGCGACCCACGGCCGGGCCGAGCGCACCGCCCCGCCTGGCGCCGCCCGGCGACGGCGAGCGGCCCGACCCGAGCGCAACGCCACCTGCCGAGCCAACTCCGCGCGCAGGTTACCCCGCGCCTGCAGGTAGATAGCCTGGTAAATCGTCTCGTGCGACACCCACATCTCCGGCGTGTCCGGGAACTGCACCCGCAGCCGGGCGCCGATCTGCTGCGGCGAACGACGTCGCCGCAGCATATCCAGCACCGTCTCACGCAACGGCCCGTCAACAGCCAACCGCGGTACCCGCCCGGACCGGTTGTGCCGCAGAAACGACGCCCACTGCGCCATCAACGGCTGATACCGCTGCCCGTAACGCTCGAACCGACCCACCTCCCGCGAGATCGTCGACACCGACCGCTGCAACCTTCGCGCGATCGACCGCAACGACTCACCCGCAGCCCGACCCAACCCAATCTGCTCCCGCTCCAGCGGACTCAACCTCGACGCCATAACCACCCCAACGACAATCACGAAAGGGTGTTGCAACCACCAGTTGAGCCCAAGGGCGTAACGGAAACTGTCCAAGATCTCTGCGCGTTTGACGGCGCTAGGACAGGCGCGACAGCACCAGCAGGCGGTTGCCGTCGGGGTCCATGACCCGGGCGGACCGCTCACCCCACGGCTGGTCGACCGGTTCTTCGGTGACCGTCGCACCCCCCGAGCGCAGCGCGTTCACGGCGGCGTCGCAGTCATCGGCGTAAACGCACAGCTCCCAACGATGCGAGTGGGCCGGTTCGCCGGCCTTCGGGTCGGCGGCCAGGCCCAGCTCGCTGTTGCCCAGGCGGAGGGCGACGAACTCCGGCTCGCCGTCGTCCGGGAACCGGTAGATCTGCTCGAAGCCGACGACATCCCGGTAGAACGCGATCAGTCTCGGCAGGTCGGGCGTAGTCACGATCGGAAACGCTTCGGTGAACACGGGACCACCTCCAGGCCGGACACTAGCCGGCAAATGACTCATCGGCATCGACCTCGGCCGAGTGCGGAGGTGCCCTGCATCGGCTCAGTGTCGACCGACCCGCTTGTGCTTCGAACGGCTCGTGAACGCGCGGCCGTCCCTGCTCGGAGCGCCGGACCGCCGTGGCCGCACGCGGGCGGGGAACCACTTGCGGAACGGGATGCGGGAGAGCGTGAGAAGGATCCCCGCGACCAGGACCACGAATCCGGCCGCGCCCAAGACGCCCTGGATGCGGCCCCGATGTCCGCTCAGCTCGTCGAAGTCGGTGACGAAGTCACTCGGATCGGCGCGGTTCACCCAGATCGACACCTCATCGCCGACCGGCAGGCACACCTCGACGCAGCCGATCTCCTGCTCGTACGTCCTGCCGGCCACGTCGTACCGGAGATGCATTGTGGTGGAGGTGCCACCGCGCTTCGCCACCCGGTCGTAGATGATCCCCCGCGCCGGTACACCGGTGGCCCGCAACTCGGTCTCCCAGTCCTCAAGCGCGGACTGGGTGCGCATCGGCAACCAGAACAACGCACCACCGATCACCATCAGCAGCACGCAGCCGACGGTCACCCAGACCGGGCGCCTCAGGATCATGATCAGGCGACGCACCGGCTCATCGTGCCGACGCGACGCAACCCCGGCCGAGCCCGCCGGACTCGAACCCCGCCCTGCATTCAAGGAATCTGTGACAGCGCCAGGCTGCAGGCGATGAGGAGCGCCGCCGCCGCGATCGGCCACGGCCACCAGCGGCCGGTGCGGAAAATTCGGACCAGCGTGAGCACGAGGCAGACCGCGCCCGGCAGCCCGGCCGCAGCGGCCACGATCCAGAAGGTCCGCTGCTCCGGACGCCAGCAGGCTCCCCACCCGTCGATGGCAGGATCGCACGGGTTGGGACCCGGGCCGCCGAGCGCCGGTGACCACCAGATCAGGTTGAATGCCATCCCCAGCAGGAACGGAAAACCGACGATCGCGAGGGGGATCGCCGCCCCGAGGCGCAGCGCGCGGGTGCGGGCACGGATCGATACCGGCTCAGTGCCCTCCGGCCGGTCGTCCACCGTGGTCATCTCGACATCATGGTCGCCCGCGGGCCGCTCGTCGTCACCCGACCGTCCGGCGGAGGATGGCCGATCGACAGTCACCGACCTTTGGAAGCTCGAAGGCCCCGGCTCGGATTCGGCATCCTGACCAGGGCCTTCGCGTTGGAGCGGGTGACGGGAATCGAACCCGCACTGTCAGCTTGGGAAGCTGATGTTCTGCCATTGAACTACACCCGCAAGCGGCACCACTGTACCTGAGTCACCCAGCCGGTGCACCCAGGTACCCCGTGGTCCGCAGCTTGCCCGCGTACCACCGGTGCCGGCCCCGTCACGACGGAGCCGGCACCGGCGTCTTTCCCCAGGACCGGATCGTGGGCCGCGGTCAGGCGGCCGAGCGCTGGACGTCACGGCTGCGGCGGGCCGGGCGGGTCTGCGGCACGGAAGACGGCCCGGCCGCGGCGGGCGGAGCGTGCGGGTCAAGCCAGACCTGGACGGCCGGACGGCCGGGCGCGCCACCCGGAATGCCCATGCCGTGCTGCTCGCGGCGAGCCAGCATCGCCACGTCGACGGTGAACTCGAACAGCCGCCAGTCGACCTGCGGGGCCGCCCGCGCGCTCTGCGCCAGCCGGGCCACCCGGGCCGGATCGGTGACCGGCCAGGCGCGCCCCGCCACGTACGCCTCGTCGTCGCTCTCCTCCGGCGGGAACGAGTGCAGCGCGTAGCGGCCGTCCCGTTCGAGGTCGCGACGCTTCGGCGAGTCGAGGATGAAGCAGAAGAGACCCTCGTCGGTGATGACCGGGGAGACCGGATGGACCCGCGGCCCGCCGTCGGCGCGGACCGTGGCCAGGTAGCCGAAGCCCGGCCCGTACTGCTGGAGGAGAACGCGGATCCCGTCGGCGAGTCGGGGCTCGTCGGCGGCGAATTCGGACCAGGAAGCCATGCCGGCATTCTATCGAACAAATGTACGACCAGCGACCTCGACGCGCTGGTCACCGGCACCGAATCTGGCTGTTGCCGGCAACGCCGCTATGGTGGTCCGATGCTGCTCTCCGACCGCGACCTGGTCTCCGAGATCAAGGCCGGCACGCTGGGCCTGGAGCCGTTCGAGCCCACCCTGGTCCAACCGTCCAGCATCGACGTACGACTCGACCGGCTGTTCCGGGTCTTCAACAACCATCTCTACACCCACATCGACCCGGCCATGCAGCAGGACGACCTCACCTCGGTCGTCGAGGTGCCCGACGGCGAGCCGTTCGTGCTGCACCCGGGGGAGTTCGTGCTCGCCTCGACGCTGGAGGTGATCTCGCTCGGTGACCAGCTCGCCGGCCGCCTCGAAGGCAAGTCGAGCCTGGGCCGCCTCGGCCTGCTCACGCACTCCACGGCCGGCTTCATCGACCCGGGCTTCTCCGGGCACGTGACGCTGGAGCTGTCGAACGTGGCGAACCTGCCGATCACCCTCTGGCCGGGCATGAAGATCGGGCAGCTCTGCATCTTCCGGCTCTCCTCGCCGGCCGAGCACCCGTACGGCTCGGTGGTCTACGGCTCGCGCTACCAGGGTCAGCGCGGCCCGACCCCGAGCCGCGCCTGGCAGCACTGGCGCACCTGGCCGACCCGCTGAGGCCGTAACGACGAGGGCCCGCCGCGACAGATCGCGACGGGCCCATCGGTCACCGGGGATCAGCCCGGGCGGCCGTAGCTGTGGATCGGGCCGTCGTCGACCTTCTTCATCTTGACCGGTTGGCCGGCCTGCGAGGCGTGCACGACCCAGCCACCGCCGACGTACATGCCGACGTGGTGGATGTCGCTGTAGTAGAAGACCAGGTCACCGGCACGCAGGTCGGCCCTGCTGACGTCCTTGGTGACCCGGCTCTGCTGTGCGGCGTTGTGCGGCAGGGACACCCCGGCCTTGGCCCAGGCGGCCAGCATCAGGCCGGAACAGTCGTACGAGTTCGGGCCCTCGGCGCCCCAGACGTAGGGCTTGCCGATCTGCGCGCAGGCGAACTTGACCGCCACACCGGCACCGCCGCCGGGGTAGCTCGCCGGGCAGGGCGCTGGACGCAGCGGGCCGCCGCCACCGTTGCCGTAGACCTTGAGGCGCAGCTTCTGCAGCCGGTCGATCTCGTCGTTGATCTGCTTCTTCTTGGCCGCCAGCTGGGCCTCGGTGCGGGTCAGCTGGGCCACCATCTCGTCCAGTGGCGCCTTCTGCCGGGCCAACTCGTCGCGCAGGTCGGCCACCTGCCGTACGTCCTGCTGCTGGTCGTGCGCGAACCGGTCGAGCATCTCCAGCTGCCCGACCACCTCGCTGGGCGAGCTGCTGCCCAGCACGGCGTTGACGGTGGAGACGTTCTCACCCTTGTACGCGCGGACGGCCAGGGAGCTGACCTTGTCCATCGCGGCGTCGACCTGGCGCTCCAGCGGGGCGATCCGGGCGGCCAGCGCGTTGGCCTGCCTGCGCTTCCCGGCCAGGTCGGTACGGGTGGCGTTGTGTCGTTCGATGATCGGTTCGAGCTTGTTCCAGTCGGCGTCGATCTGGCGCTCGATCTCGGCGACGGACGGGTCGGCGTGGGCCGCCGTGGCGCTGCCGGTCAGGACGACGGCGACGCCGACCAGGGCGGCGAGGGCGGTGGTGAAGCGGGACCAGCGTGGGCGCGGCACGATCGACGTCGGGCCGGCTGACGCCGGCCGCTCGGACGACGGCCGCGGGGCTTGGTGAGCCACCGGGTTCCGTACTCCTTCTTCCTGACCGCCTACCGGGTTAGCTGACGGGTTCGGGCGGGAAGGTGGGCGCCCTACCGCAGTGACTGCGGATTCACCCCAGGAAACCTGGGTCCCCGGTTCGCTGAGAAGCGACTCGGCGGTGTCGGTCCGTTACCGCCCGGGTGGGCGGAGCTGCTGTCGGCCCGACGAATGACCAGAGTAGAGACGGCCGTTACCGATCCGCAACCGGTGGGGCCGTGACACTCCGTACCGATTGCGGGGGACGACGACCGACGACGAAAGTTTTCTTCTACATACTCCGCTGGATGGAAAGGTATTGACGCGGGCTCCGGGCGGGGCGAAGGTGGCCTCATCTTCACCCGCCAGATCTAGGGGGTTCGATGTACCGTCCAACCCTGTCCACCGGCCGGCGCGCGCTGCTCGCCGCCGCCGTGGTCGCGGCCGCGACCGCGGTACCGCTACCCGCCAGCCCCGCCGTGGCCGCGCCCGCGGCCGACCGTCAGCAGCAGTACGTCGCCGCGGCCACCGAGTACGGCGTGCCGGCCGACGTGCTGCTCGGCGTCTCCTATCTGGAGTCACGCTGGGACACCAACGCCGGTACGCCGAGCACCAGCGGCGGCTACGGCCCGATGCACCTGACCGACGCCCGGCACGTGGCCGCCCTGCCGGGGCGCGGCCACCACGATGCCGGCACCGAGGACCCGCGCGGCGACGACTCGCGGCCGGCACGGGTGGTGGCGCCCCGCCCGGCCGAGGATCCCGCGCCGCCCGCCGCCGCGTTGCAGACCGTGGACGCCGCCGCCGCCCTGACCGGTGCCGCGCCCGAGTCGCTGCGTACCGACGCGAGCGTCAACATCCTTGGCGGCGCCGCGCTGCTGGCCGCCTACCAGCGGGAGCTCGGCGCGCCGGTGGGCGCCGACACCGACCCGGCGGCCTGGTACGGCGCGGTGGCCCGCTACGCGGGCGCGGACAGCGCGGACGCCGCGGCGGCCTTCGCCGACGAGGTGTTCACCACCATCGGCGCCGGCGAGTCCCGGGTGACCGACGACGGCCAGCGGATCACGCTGCCGGCCCGGGCGATCCAACCTCAGCGTTCGTGGCTGGACCGGCTGGGACTGCGCCGGCTCGCCCGTCCGGACGGGCTGGAGTGCCCCAGCACCATCTCCTGCGAGTGGATCCCGGCGCCGTACGAGGCGTTCGGCGCCGGGGACTACGGCAACCACGACCTCTCCGACCGGCCCGGCCGGCAGAAGATCGAGTACATCGTCATCCACGACACCGAGGCGAGCTGGGCGACCACGCTGCAACTCGTCCAGGACCCGACCTACGTGAGCTGGCACTACTCGCTGCGCTCGGTGGACGGGCACATCGCCCAGCACGTGAAGACCAAGGACGTCGCTTGGCACGCCGGCAACTGGTACGTCAACGCCAAGTCGATCGGGCTGGAACACGAGGGCTTCGCCGCGCAGGGCACCTGGTACACCGAGGCGATGTACCGGACCTCCGCCAAACTGGTCCGGCACCTCGCCCTGCGGCTGGGTATCCCGCTGGACCGTCAGCACATCATCGGTCACGACAACGTGCCCGGCACCGTCGCCTCGACCGTGCGCGGAATGCACTGGGACCCGGGCCCGTACTGGGACTGGACGCACTACTTCACGCTGCTGCACGCGCCACGGCTGGACACCGGCATCCCGGCCACCGGCCTGGTCCGGATCGACCCCGACTACGACACCAACCAGCCGGCGTTCACCGGCTGCGTCACGGCCGGAGTGCCGTGCGCGCCGCGCGGCTCATCGGCGGTGGTGCTGCGCAGCGCGCCGTCCGCGGACGCGCCACTGGTCAACGACATCGCACTGCGCCCCGACGGCACCCCGAACACGATGGCCGTGTCGGACCACGGCGCCCGGGCGTCCGCCGGCCAGACGTACGCCCTCGCCGGCCGTCAGGGTGACTGGACGGCGATCTGGTACCTCGGGCAGAAGGCGTGGTTCCACAACCCGGCGTCGGCGCCGACCGCCAGCTGGACCGTCGGCGTGGTGGCCACCCCGAAGCCCGGACGGGCCACCATCCCCGTGTACGGACGGGCGTACCCCGAGGAGGCCGCGTACCCGGCCGGGGTGCCCTACCAACCGATCTCGCCGCTCCAGTACACGCTGGCGGCCGGCCAGCGGTACGCCGTCGGCGCGGTGCTGCCGGGCGAGTACTACCGGGCCACCACGTTCGACGGCTCGTCACCGGGTGACTGGACGGTCATCCGCGGCCAGAACCGGTACGCGCAGATCCAGTTCGGCCACCGGATCATGTACGTCGACCTCGCCGACGTGCAGCTCCTGCCGTCTCCGGTGGGCGCACCGCGCTGAAACCGCTGAAACGGCACGAGGGCCCCCGGTCGTTCGACCGGGGGCCCTCGTCGTGCCTGCTGGATCAGCCGGGTCTGCGGAACCCGGCGACCGGCATGTTGTTGATGCTGGCCACCTGCACCGGTTTGCCGGCGCGTGGCGCGTGCACCATCTTGTCGTTGCCCAGATACAGGCCGACATGGTGCAGATCGCTGAAGAAGAAGACCAGGTCACCGGGGCGGGCGTCGGCCCGCGAGATGGCCTTGCCCTCGTGCCACTGGTCACCCGTGTGGTGGGTCAGGTAGATCCCGGCCGCCTTGTACGCGTACTGGGTCAGGCCCGAGCAGTCGAACGAGTTCGGGCCGGTGGCGCCCCAGACGTACGGGTCGCCGACCTGCTGGCAGGCGGTCTTGATCGCCTTCTGGGCGGCCGCGTTGGCCACCCCGTTGATGGTCGGGCAGCCCTCGGTCTTGATCGTCGTCTTCGGCAGGGACGCCTCGAGCCGCTTGATCTCGCCGTCGATCTGCTTCTTCTTCGCCGCCAGCTCGTTCTGCTGCTTGGTCTGGGTGGCGATCAGCGTGTCCAGCTTCTGCTTCTGACCGTCGTACTTGGCCCGTACGGCCAGCACGCCCTCGACCTCCTTGCGCTCCCGCGCGGCGAGCCGGTCGAGGACGGTGAGCTGCTCGGTGAGCGTGTCCGGCTTCGCGCTGACCAGCAGAGCGCCGATGTCGTGCGAGGGGCCCGACATGTAGTAGCGGGAGGCGAGGTCACTGACCCGGGTCAGCGCCAGCTCGCTCTGCAGCGCCAGCGGCTCGATCTTCTTCTGCAGCTCGGACGACTTCTTCCGGTTGGTCTTCAGCTGCGACCGCACCTTGTTGTACTGCTCGATGGTGGGCTCCAACTGCTCCCACTGCTTGTCGATCTGCGCCTCGATCTCGTCGACCGTGGGCGCGGCCTGCACGGGCGCGGAGAGCACGCCGGCGCCGACCGCGGCGGCGGCGACCAGGACGAGTAGACGGTGGGCGACCCGGCGCAGACCGCCCGGCCGAGCGGGCGGCCCCGGGGCGTGACGATGAGGGGGCATGGTTGCCACCGGCACCGACTCCTTTGCAACCGACCGCCGGGCGCCTCGCGTGAGGGAAGGGCCGAGGCAGACGACCCACAGCGGTCGGTGCCCCACATTAGGGAAGCGCAGCACCGGAATCAAGGCGAGAGGCGTCACCGTCACTGTCACGCAACCGCTTGCACACCAAGGGTATTGGTCCATCAACCAACGATCGCGGTCAATACGTCGTCGAGCGTGACCACACCCAGCGGGCGACGGCCGTCGCTGACCAGCACCATGTGCCTCCGCTCGCGGCGCATGGCCAGCAGCAGGTCGGCCAGCGTACGCTCCGGCGGCACCACCGCCAGTGGCCGGTAGATCTCCGCCGGCACCGGTGCCCGGCGCGCCTGTCCGGCGTACCCGAGCACGTCCTTGACGTGCACGAAACCGAGCACCCGCCGGGTGGACCGCTGCACCACCGGGAACCGGGACCGGCCGGTCCGGGTCGCCAGCACCTCCAGCGACGCGGGCGAGACGTCCTCGGCCACCGTCACCACCGTCGACCACGGCTGCCACGCGTCCGCCGCCGTACGGGTGTGCAGGGCCAGGGCGCCGGTGATCCGGGCGTGCTGCTCCGCGTCGAGCAACCCCTCGGTGCGCGCCTGCGAGACCAACCCGGCCAACTCCTCGGCGGTGAACACCGTCTTCACCGCCTCGGACGCCTCGATCCGCCAGAACGCGAGGACCCGCCGGGCCGCCCACTTCATCGCCAGCAGCAGCGGCTTGGTGGCCACGCAGAATGCCAGCATGGCCGGCCCGAGCCAGAGCGCGGAGAGTTCCGGACCGGCCAGCGTGATGTTCTTCGGCACCATCTCGCCGACCACCGTGTGCAGGAAGACCACCACGCCCAACGCCAGCACGAACGCCACCGGGTGCACCGCCCGCTCGGGCAGACCGGCCGCGTGGAACGGCGACTCCAGCAGGTGGGCCAGCGCGGGCTCGGCGATCGCGCCGAGACCCAGGGAGCAGACCGTGATGCCGAGCTGCGCCCCCGCGATCATCAGGGGAATCTGGTTCATCGCCGACAGCGCCCAGCGGGCCCGCTTCGAGCCGGCGGCCAGCGGCTCGATCACCGTCCGCCGGGACGCGATGAGCGCGAACTCGCTGCCCACGAAGAACCCGTTGCCGAGCAGCAGCAGGACGGTCACCAGCAGCTCAGGCATCGTCGTCCGGCTCCGCCGGGCGAAGCACCCGGACCTGCTCGATCCGGTGCCGCTCCACCTCGACCACGGTGAACTCCCAGCCACCCGCCTCGACCGTCTCGCCGGCCAGCGGGATGTGCCCGAGCCGGGCCATCAGATACCCGGCGAGCGTCTCGTACGGCCCCTCGGGCAGCCGGAAGCCGGTCTGCTCGGCCAGCTCGTCGGAGCGCAGCACCCCGTCGACCAGCACCGTGCGCTCCCCGCCCGGCACGGTCAGCTCGACCGGACCGGCGTCGTCCACACTGGCCGGATCGAACTCGTCGGCGATCTCCCCGACCAGCTCCTCGACGAGGTCCTCGATGGTGACCACGCCGTCCGTGCCGCCGTACTCGTCGACCACGATCGCGAGGTCGGCGCCGGCGGCCTTCAGCGCGGCCAGTACGCCGTCCAGGTCCAGGCTCTCCGGCACGTACACCGGCTCGCGGGCCACCGAGCCGACCATGGTCGACGCCCGGGCGGCCAGCGGCACGCCGAGCGCGTCCGGCACGCCCGCCACCCCGGTGACCAGGTCCACGGTCTCCTCGTACACCGGGAACCGGGTCCGCCCGGTCTCCCGGGACAGCTCGAGCAACTCGGCCACCGTGGCCGTGGCCCGCAGCGCGACCACGTCCACGCGCGGGGTCATCGCCTCGGCCGCCCGCTTGTCACCGAAGCGGATGGTGCGGCGCAGCAGCATCGCGGTGTCCGAGGGCAGTGCGCCCGCCCGGGCGGAGATGGCCGCCAGCAGTCCCAGTTCCTCCGGCGAGCGGGCGCTCCGGAGCTCCTCCTGCGGCTCCACCCCGAGCGCCCGGACGAGCCGGTTCGCCGAGCCGTTCAGACCCCGGATCACCCAGCCGAAGGTGCGGGAGAAGGTGTGCATGGGACCGGCGGTGGCCAGCGCTGCCGGCATCGGCCGGGCCAGCGCCGCGTTCTTGGGCACCAACTCGCCGAAGAGCATCGAGATCAGGGTGGCCAGGGCCAGGGCCAGGAACGGGGTGAACCGCTCCGCGCCGTCCCCCGCCACCGGACGCAGCAGCGGAGTGAAGATCCGGGCCAGGGCCGGCTCGGCCAGGTAGCCCGTCAGCAGCGCGGTGATGGTGATACCGAGCTGCGCCCCGGAGAGCTGGAAGGACAGCTCGCGCAGCGCGGTGCGTACCGTCAGGGCGGCCTGGTCGCCGGCGGCGGCCCGGCGGTCGATCTCCGCCCGATCGACCGTGACCAGGGCGAACTCGGCCGCGACGAAGAACGCGTTGCCGGCGGTCAGCGCAGCGAAGCCGACCAGGGGCAGCAGCGTGGCCAGGAGAATCCCGTCGATGTTCGCCTCACCTCGGCGCGATTGTGCCACGGCGGATGCCCGGCCACCGGCCTGCCGGTAACGGAGGCGTTCCACGGTGTTCGACGCTGGCCGCGGTGCCGCCAAGGCGCCCTGCCACGACGACGGCGGTGGCACCCCGTGGGTGCCACCGCCGTCCGGTGTTTATGCGGTACGCGGGCTCAGCCGGCGACCGGCGCGGCCGCCTTGTCACCCTGCGGCTGCTCCGGCTTGACCGAGCGGAGCAGCACGCTGGCCACGTCGATCACCTCGACCTGCTCGCCCGCGCCCTTGCCGTTCACCCCGTCGCTGAGCATCGTCGAGCAGAACGGGCAGCCGACGGCGACCGTCTTCGCCCCGGTGGCCATGGCCTCCTCGACCCGGTCCACGTTGATCCGCTTGCCGATCTTCTCCTCCATCCACATCCGGGCGCCGCCGGCGCCGCAGCAGAAGGAGCGCTCGCTGTTGCGCGGCATCTCGGTGATCTCGCCCTCGATGGCGTCCCCGAGCACCTCGCGGGGAGCGGCGAAGACCCGGTTGTGCCGGCCCAGGTAGCAGGGGTCGTGGTAGGTGACCCCACCGTCGACGGGCTGCACCGGGGTGAGCTTGCCGGTGGACACGAGGTGGGCCAGCAGCTGGGTGTGGTGGACCACCTCGAACTCGCCGCCGAGCTGGCCGTACTCGTTGCCCAGGGTGTTGAAGCAGTGCGGGCAGGTAGCGACGATCTTGCGCTTGGCCTTCTCCCGACCCTCGAACGCCTCGTTGAGCGTCTCCACGTTCTGCTGGGCGAGCATCTGGAAGACGAACTCGTTGCCGATCCGCCGCGCCGGGTCACCGGAGCAGGTCTCGCCCTCACCCAGGATGGCGAACTTGACGCCCGCCTCGTTGAGCAGCGTCGCCACCGCGCGGGTGGTCTTCTTGGCCCGGTCCTCGAACGCGCCGGCGCAGCCGACCCAGAACAGGTACTCGAAGTCGTCCACCTCGCCGACCCGGGGCACCTCGAAGTCGAGGCCCTTGGTCCAGTCCTCGCGGGTGTTCTGCGGTGCGCCCCACGGGTTGCCCTTGTTCTCCAGGTTGCGCAGCATCACGCCGGCCTCGGAGGGGAAGCTCGACTCGATCAGCACCTGGTAGCGGCGCATGTCGACGATGTGGTCCACGTGCTCGATGTCCACCGGGCACTGCTCGACACACGCGCCGCAGGTGGTGCAGGACCAGAGCACGTCCGGGTCGATGACACCGACTTCCTCGGCGGTGCCGATCAGCGGGCGGTCGGCCTCGGCCAGCGCCAGCACGTCGACGTGCGCGAGCTGCGCCGCCGTGGCCTTCTCCTCACCGGTCAGGTCCTTGCCGCCGCCGGCGAGCAGGTAGGGCGCCTTGGCGTACGCGTGGTCGCGCAGGCTCAGCACGAGGAGCTTGGGCGAGAGCGGCTTGCCGGTGTTCCAGGCCGGGCACTGCGACTGGCAGCGACCGCACTCGGTGCAGGTGCTGAAGTCCAGCAGACCCTTCCAGCTGAACTGCTCGACCTGGGCGACGCCGAACTGGTCCTTCTCCGGGTCGGCCTCCTCGAAGTCGAGCGGCTTGCCCTGGCTCGTCATCGGGCGCAGCGCGCCGAGGCCGGAGCCGGCCGGCTTGGCGGGCTCCCGCTTGAAGAAGATGTTGGGGAAGGCCAGGAAGCGGTGCCAGGCGACGCCCATGGTGACGTTCAGCGAGATGACGATCAGCCACGTCATCGAGATGACAATCTTGATGAGGGCGGCGACGCTCGCTCCGTCGTGCCAGTCGGGCAGGACCGCGCCGACCGCGTGGCTGACCGGGGTGGCCCAGAGCGGGTACTCGAAGTGGTCGGTGGCGACCTTGAAGCCCCGGATCACGAATCCGAAGATCAGGACCAGCAGCACGACCCACTCGACGAAGTAGCCCTGCCACATGGTCGAGCCGGTGAACCGGGACCGGCCGCCCGGGCGGTTCGGCCGGTTGCGCAGCCGGATCGCCATCAGCACCAGGATGCCGACCAGACCCAGGACGCCGATGATCTCGGTGGCCAGCCCGAAGACCACCCAGTGCCCGATGATCGGCAGACCACCGGTCGGCGTGACCACCTCGAAGTACGCCTCGAGCACCAGCAGCGACAGCACGATGAAGCCGACCATCACGAACCAGTGGGCGGCGCCCACCACACCCCACTTGAGCATCCGGGTGTGGCCGGCGGTCTCCACCAGCATGGTCTTCGTACGGCTGACCTTGTCTGTGAACCGCTCCGGCGCGGGCTGCCCGAGCCGGATGACTGCCACCATCTTGAGGACCGCGCGTGCCGCAAGCCACACCGCCACGGCGGTGATGGCGGCCGCGAGGATCGTGGTGACGATCTGGACGCTGCCCATCGAGTTGGCCTCCCCGGTCTGCTGCCTGTCGAGCGGCTCGGCGACCTGGGGCCGGGTCAGGACGGAGCCAGCGTCGCGCCGCTGCCGCACCTGCGACCGGACCGGTCGATGACCTCGCTCCGCTCGGTCATGCAGTGCAGCCTACGCGCAAGGTTACCCAGCAGTAACGTGAGTCATCTCGCAGCGGGCCACGCCGCCCTGCGGACACCATAGGGTGCCCCGCCCGGTCCTGCCGGGCAGGGGCTCCGTGGGGTGACGTGCATCCTCCGGCGCGGCGCCGTGCCGGGCCGGCTCAGCGCCAGCGGGAGAGCAGCCCGAGCGAGGCGACCATCGCGCCGAAGCCCACCGCGAGGTTCCAGTAACCCCACGCCATGACCGGGTACTCCTGCTCGGAGAGGTAGTAGACGACCAGCCACCCGATGCCGGCGACGATCAATGCCACCGCGGTGATCGGCAACCACACCGGGCTAGGCTTGCGCGACGATGCCGCCGTCGTCGGACGGACGTCCGTCGGCGGGGTGTACACCTTCTTCTTGCGGACCTGTGACTTGGGCACGACGCTCTCCAGAGGGGGTGACGACCTCGTCCGGCCTGACAACCGGGCGCGGGGGCGACGGTCCATGGCCAATAATGTTCGAAAGCTAGCGTAGTCCGGAACGCCCGCCCGGACCACGAATGGGGTCAGGCCGGTGCGCGGAGTGACCGAAAAAGGCGGGACTGTTCGTATCACCGGCCCAGCCGGGGCGGACCAATCCCCGAAACGCGGAAGGAACGCTCGGTGGAGTACACATCCGGCGCCGCCTCCTGGCAGAAGGTCCTTCGACGGGCCGGTGCCGGGCTGCTGCCCCGGCGACCGCGTCAACGCCGGCCAGGCTGGTCGATCGGAGTGCCCCTGATCGCCGCCGCGGCGGGGCTGCTCTTCACCACCACAGCGACCACCGCCGGCGGCACCTCGCTGCGCGAGGACCGCCGTCCCCAGCTCAACCAGCTCATCGAGGACCGCCGCGAGCAGGTGGCGGCGAGCGAGCGCCGGGCCGCCACGCTGCGCGGCGAGGTCGAGGAGCGGACCGACGCGCTGGCCCACTCGGACAGCCCGATCAAGGCCCAGCAGGACCGCGCCCAGGGCAGCCTCCAGGCCGCCGGGTTCACCGCGCTGAGCGGCACCGGGGTGACGGTGGAGCTGAACGACGCGCCTCGACGCAGCGACCAGACGCCCACGGACGCCAGCAACGACGACCTGGTGGTGCACCAGGGAGACGTACAGGCGGTGGTCAACGCGCTCTGGGCCGGCGGGGCGGAGGCCATGTCAATCATGAACGTCCGCGTGCTGGCAACCAGCGCGGTACGCTGCGTCGGTAACACCCTGCTGCTCCACGGGCGGGTGTACTCCCCACCGTTCAAGATCGTAGCAATCGGCGATCCCGCTGCCCTCCAGCAGGCCCTCGCCAGCTCTGAGGGAGTCCGGTTGTTCAAGGACGCAGTCGACGACTACCAGCTCGGATACAAGGAGTCCGTGTCCGCGGTGACAGTCCCGGCATTCGAGGACTCGACCGCCCTGCGCTCGGCGACGGTGCCCCGGTGAGCGGCCCGGACGACCGGCGCGACGGGCGACACCGGGACCAGGCCGACGAGCCGACGGCGTTCCTGCCCAAGGTCGACCGGCCCGAGCCCAGACGTGACCGGCCGGGGCCGGCCGGCAACTGGCCCGACCCCGTGCTGCCCGCTCGACCCGACCCGCAGCGGACCCCGGGCGCCGGAGCGCCTCCACCCTGGCCCGGCGCCGCACCAGCCGGGATGGGCCCGCACGGCGGCCCCGGCCGACCGGCCGCACCCGACCAGGGACCGGCCCGGTCGACCGCCCCCGGCAACGCCTCCGTCCGGCCGCCGACTCCGCCCAACGCCGCAGCCACCCGCCCACCGGCCAGCGGCGGCACGCCGGGTCTGCCCGGTGCCACCCCGGGTGCGCCCGGTGGAACCCCGACCCGGCCGGCCACGCCCGGCCCTTCGACCCGCCCGGCGACGCCGGGCGCCCCAACCGCCGGCGTCGACGCGCCCACCGCCTTCATCCCCAAGGTCGGCGCCGGGCCCGCACGGGCCACCGGCTCCCCGGCCGCTCCGGCCGGCCCCGACCGTCCCGCCGACCCGAGCGCGACCGCACTGATCCCGGCCGTGCCCACCAGGCCGTCGTCCCGGCCACCGGCCGTCGACGCCACAGCCCTGATGGGGGCCGTCCCCCGCACGGCGGCCACCGACGAACCGGCCGGCGCCGAGAGCGGCCCCGCCGAGCCGCCGCGGCCCCGACGCGGCGAGCGGGTGGTCCAGCTCCGGCCGCACCAGACCGGCGAGGGCTACAAGAGCGTCTACTCGGAGCTCACCCGCCCCTCGCTCGCCTCCCGGCTGCGCACCGGTGTCCGGGTCACCGGCGAGGTCCTGATCACCTTCGGGCTGGTGGTGCTGCTCTTCGCCGGCTACGAGGTCTGGGGCAAGTCGGCCATCGTCGACGCCCACCAGAACGACCTCAGCCAGCAGCTCGCCCAGGCCTGGGGCCCGACCGACGACCCCACGGTCGCCCCGTCGGCCACCCCGAGCGTCAAACCGTCGCCGCCGGTACGCGGCAAGCCGATCGCGGGCCTCTACATCCCCAAGCTCGACAAGAACTGGGTCGTGGTCGAGGGCGTCACCCAGGCCGACATCCGGTACGCCCCGGGCCACTACCCGACCAGCGCGCTGCCCGGACAGGTCGGCAACTTCTCCGTCGCCGGCCACCGCAACCGGGCCACGTTCTGGCGGCTGGACGAGCTGGACGACGGCGACGCGATCGTGGTCGAGAGCAAGACCGACTGGTACGTCTACCGGGTGTCGCGGTCCCGAATCGTCAAGCCTACGCAGGTCGAGGTGGTGGCGCCGGTCCCCGGCGAGCCGGACAAGAAGCCGACCAAGCGGATGCTCACCCTGACCACCTGCAACCCGAAGTTCGACAACTATCAGCGCCTGATCATCCACGCCGAGCTGGACCGGACCCAACCCAAGTCGGCGGGCCGCCCGGCGGAGCTGGGAGGCTGACCCGATGTACGCGTTCATCTGGCGCAAACTGCCGTTCGGCCTGGTCGGCAAGCTGACCGGTTCGGTGCTGCTCGCCGCCGCCGCGGTGGCCCTGCTCTGGTACGTGGCCTTCCCGTGGGCCGAGCCGCTGCTGCCCTTCGACGACGTGCAGGTCACCCAGGACTCCGGCGTCCCCGGAGATCCGGGCAACGGGGACGCGGTGACCGGGGAGACCCCGGCCGGCGACGAACACGAGCTGCCCTACGACACCGACCGGAACAACTCCGCGCCGCCCTCCCCGGACAGGTGACCATGCGCGTCCTGGTGATCGACAACTACGACTCGTTCGTCTTCAACCTGGTGCAGTATCTGGGGCAGCTCGGGGTGGACTGCGAGGTCCGCCGCAACGACGAGATCGACGTCGCCGACGTGGGCAAGGTGGGCGCGGCCGGCATCCTGCTCTCGCCGGGGCCGGGCAGTCCCGACCGCGCCGGCATCTGCCTGGAGGTCATCCGGGCGTACGCGGGCGAGCTGCCCATCTTCGGCGTCTGCCTCGGCCACCAGGCGATCGGCGAGGCGTTCGGGGCCACCGTCGCCCGCGCGCCCGAACTGCTGCACGGCAAGACCTCCGAGGTGCGGCACCACTCGGTCGGCGTGCTCACCGGTCTGCCCGACCCGTTCACCGCCACCCGCTACCACTCACTGGCCGTTGTCCCCGAGACGCTCCCCGACGAGCTGGAGGTCACCGGCTGGACCGGCTCCGGCGTGGTGATGGCGATGCGACACCGCACGCTGCCGATCGAGGGCGTGCAGTTCCACCCGGAGTCGGTGCTCACCGAGGGCGGCCACCTGATGCTCGCCAACTGGCTGGCGGCCTGCGGCCACCCGGAGGCGCTGGAGCGGGCCCCGGAGCTGGCCGCCGAGGTCGACGCCCGTCGCCGCGCCGCCTTCGCCACCGCCTGACCCCGGTCAGCGAGAGCCGGCCTCCACTGGCACCGGGTCAGCCGCGCAGCGCGTCCCGCACCGCCGGATTCTCGGGCGAGCGGACCGCGGGCGGGCGACCCAGGACCGCGTCCCAGGCCGCCTTGCCGCTGGCGAAGTAGTCCCGGACCGACTTCTCGACCAGCAACGCAGGGCCACAACCGGTGCAGCGGGCGGTGACTCCGTCGACATCCAGGCCGAGATGTCGGCACAGCGTCACGGCGCGGGACACGTGGTAGGACTGGGTCACGATCAGGGCCCGTTCGATCCCGTACACCTCGCGCGCCCGCGCACAACTGTCGTAGGTGTCCAGGCCGTGCGGGTCGGCCACCACGCGACGCGGATCGATACCGAGGTCGGTCAGGTACGACGTCATCACCGCCGGCTCGTCACCCGACGTGCCACCGCCGTCACCCGACACCAGGACCACCCGGGCCCGCCCGCTGTTCACCAACTCGGCGGCGGTCTCCAGGCGGCCGGCCAGCCGCTCCCCGGGTCGACGTCGATCAGCAGCCACGGCGGTGCCGAGGACGATCACGACGTCGACGGCCGGTGCGTCGGCCTCGGCGTGGACGTGGCCGCGAGCGGAGATCGTCGTCCACAGCCACGGAAGGCTGGCGACAAGCAGCGCGACGGCCAGGCCCAGAGCGGCTGCCCGGGTCCGGCGCCGCCGCCACCACCTCGCCCGGCTCGGCGGGTCGGTCACCGAGGGTCCGGCGGTTGTCACGCCGACGGTCCCCGGAACCGAGCCATCGGGCCTAGTCCTCGTTGGGCCGGGTCGGCGGGAGTGGGAACGGCAGTCCGCCGCCGCCTCCGGTGCCGGGGGTTGTCGGCGTGGCGGTCGGCGTCGCCGTGGGTGTCGCCGTCGCGGTCGGCGTCGGGTCGACCTTCTCCGGGATGCTGATCTCAATGGTCACCGTCTTGCCCCGCGCCAACTCGGTGCCGGGATCCGGGTTCTGCGACTGGACGCGGCCGGCCCGGTCGGCCGGCACCTCATCGCCGTCGCGGAACTTGACCTCGTAACCCGCGTCGCGAAGTTCCTCGGCGGCCTCGTCCCGAGTGGAGTTGAGAACGTTGGGCACCTTGCTGACGTTGCCCCGGGACACCTCGAGTGTCACCTCGCTGCCCTGCGGGACGGTGGTGCCCGACGGTGGGATGACCTTGAGAACGATCCCCTCCTGCGCCTGGTTGTCCACCTTACGTTCGTCGACCACCAGCCCCAGACCCTCAAGCTGAGCCTTGATGTTCTCGAACTGAGAGTTGACCAGGTTACCGGGGATCTTCACGTCGGGCTTGCCGCCGCAGACCTGGACAGTCACCGTGCCGGCCTGCTCGAGCCGGGCGCCCGGCTGCGGGTTCTGGTTGACCACCGTGCCTTCTTTGCAGGTGGCGTTCAGGACCGCCTCGCCCGCCTGCGGCTGGAGGCCGGCATTGCGGATCTCGGCGAACGCGGCGTCCTGGGTCTTGCCGGTGAGGGTGGGGACCGACTTCAAGTCCTTGTCCGGCTGCTGATTCCAGAGCAGGGCGGCGACCAGGGCGATCACCGCCAGCACGCCGACCGCGCTGAAGGTCGCGATGAGCCAGGAGGACGCCTTGCGCTGGCGCGGGTCGCCGACCCGGGCCGGGATCTGGCGGGTCTGCGGCCCACCGGCGGCGGGCGGATAGCCGCCCCCGCCGCCGGCCGGTGCCATCGCCACCGTCTCCGCCTCGCGCATCACCGGGGTGGCCAGCACGGGACGGCCAGCGGCGGCGCGGAGCAGGTCGGCACGCATCTCGCCGGCGCTCTGGTAGCGGTTGAGCGGGTTCTTGGACAGCGCCTTGAGCACGATCGCGTCGACCGCGGGGTTGACGTCCGGGTTGATGTCGCTCGGCGTCGGCGGCGTCTCCCGCACGTGCTGGTACGCGACGCTGACCGGGCTGTCGCCGACGAACGGCGGGTGCCCGCAGACCAGTTCGAAGAGCACGCAGCCGGCCGCGTACACGTCGGAGCGGGCGTCCACGGCCTCACCGCGCGCCTGCTCCGGGGAGAGGTACTGGGCCGTGCCGATCACCGCGCTGGTCTGCGTCATGGTGGTCGCGCCGCTGGCCAGCGCCCGGGCGATGCCGAAGTCCATCACCTTGACCTGGCCGGTCTGGGTGAGCATCACGTTGCCGGGCTTGATGTCCCGGTGGATGATGCCGTGCCGGTGGCTGAACTCCAGCGCCGCGCACATGTCGGCGCAGATCTCCAGGGCCCGGCGGGGCTGCAACCGGCCCTCGGCGCCGAGCACCTCCTTCAGGGTCCGCCCGTTGACGAACTCCATGACGATGAACGGCAACGTCTCACCGGTCGGCGCGGTCTCCTCGCCGGTGTCGTAGACCGCCACGATCGCCGGGTGGTTGAGCGAGGCGGCGTTCTGCGCCTCCCGACGGAACCGCATCTGGAACGTGGCGTCCCGGGCGAGGTCGGTGCGGAGCATCTTGATCGCGACGTCCCGACCGAGCCGGAGGTCGCGACCGCGGTGCACCTCGGCCATGCCGCCGTAGCCGAGCAGCTCGCCGACCTGGTACCTGCCACCGAGCAGGCGGGCCTGCGCTGTCATCGCGTCTGTCGTCCTTCACTCGTCGTCGTCCCGCCGTCGTCCGGCTGGAGCCGTATCCCAAGACGGTACGACGTCCGGGTCGCATCGTCGCGTCCGTCGAGCCGCAGCACGTCGGACGTCACGGTGTGTGGAGCCAGCGCACCGGGTTCACCGGCTTGCGACTGCTTCCGCAGGTTGTAGGAAATCACGCCGGAGCAGAGCAGGACCAGCACGGCCAGCAAGATGGCGAGGAGCACCATTCCGGGCCGGGACCGGCGGGGATCGGGTGACGGCAGAGCCGGGCCGGCCTGCCGGGCGTACGCCGGCTGATGCTCCTGACGGACGGGTGCCGCCGGCACCGCGGCGGCGCCCCGGGGGTAACCGGCGGGGGCGACGGGTGGGCG
>NZ_RCVI01000350.1:0-2090 GCF_003667455.1 Micromonospora sp. CV4
CAGCAGGATGGTACGTCGGGACAGTGACATGAATCCTCCCCAGAGTCCGATTTATCGTGACTCCGGGAGCCTCGCGAGCCCTGATGACCGGGAGGTGACGGCGAGTGCCCCGGCTCGTCACCGGCAGCCGAACACCGATCATCGCGGTCGATCCGCCGGGCCGCGGGCCAGCGTGACCCGGCCTGATCGTGGAGCTGGGCGGCCGGCCCCGTGCGTACGATGTGGCCGTGGCGCAGGAGGTCGTTCCCGCAGCGGGCGGGCCGGTGGACCGGGCCGGCCTGGCCGCCGACGTGGTACGCCGGATGGCGCACGTGACCGCCGCCCTGCGGCACCGGCAGGGCGCCGCGTTCACCGAGCTGGGGCTCACCCCGGCGGCGGCCCGGGCGCTGCACGAGCTGGACCCCGACCGGCCACTGCCGGCCCGCGACCTCGCCGAGCGGCTGGGTTGTGACCGGTCGAACGTGACCGCGCTGGTCGACAAGCTGGAGCAGGCCGGCCTGGTCGAGCGCCGCACCGACCCCACCGACCGGCGGCAGAAGACGCTCGTGGTGACCGGGCACGGCCGGGGCGTGCGAGACCGGGTGACCGAGGTGATGTCCGACTCCCGACTCCTGGCCGGGCTGACCGACCGGGAGCTGGGCACCCTGCGCGACCTGGTGTGGAAGGTCTCCGACGGGAGCTGGCCGGAGCCGTGCGGGCCGGAATGAGCCCAGGGGTCCTCGCCGTGTCCCGCTGGGCGACCAGGGCTTGCGTCGGTAATGCTGGGCGGCGTGACCACCCCGCAAGATCTCGACGACCGGTTCCGGGAGACGCTGGCGGCGCTGCCCGCCGCCGAGCGGCGGCGTGACCCCGCCGACCCGGTCACCGACGACGCCCCGCTAACCGGCGCGCAACTGCTGGACCTGTTCGACGCGCAGGTGACCAGCCGGCAGCTCGACCTGGCCGGCCGCTGGCTGCGCAGCTTCGGGGAGGGCTTCTACACCATCGGCTCGGCCGGGCACGAGGGCAACGCGGCGGTCGCCGCCGCGCTGCGCCCCACCGATCCGGCGCTGCTGCACTACCGCTCGGGCGCCTTCTACTGCGTGCGCGCCGCCCAGACCGTCGCCGACCCGGCACCCGTCGTCGACCCGTCGCCGCCGCCGGCAGAGCCGGCCGAGCCGGCCGAGCCCGAACCGGACGGCTCCGCGCCGCCCGCCGGCGCGTTCGCGGCGTACGCGGACGCGGCCCGGGACGTGTTGCGCGGGATGGTCGCCTCCAGCCAGGAGCCGATCGCCGGGGGCCGGCACAAGGTGTTCGGCCGGGCCGACCTGGCCGTCGTGCCGACCACCTCCACCATCGCCTCGCACCTGCCGCGGGCGGTCGGGATGGGACTCGCCGTGGAGCGGCTGCGCCGGCTGGACAGCGCCGGGCGGCGCACCGGCGCCGGGGTGCGGGTCGGCAGCGGTGGCGGCGCAGAGCATGCCCCGTGGCCAACGGACGCCATCGTGGTCTGTTCGTTCGGCGACGCCTCGGTCAACCACGCCAGCGCCACCGCCGCCTTCAACACCGCCGGCTGGTACGACCACGCCGGGCTGCGCATCCCGGTGCTCTTCGTCTGCGAGGACAACGGGCTGGGCATCAGCGTCCGCTCGCCGGAGGGCTGGGTGGAGGCGACGCTGCGGGCAAAGCCGGGCATCCGCTACCTGACCGCCGACGGGGCGGACCCGGTGCAGGCGTACGCGGTGGCGGCGGAGGCGGCGGCCTGGGTACGCCGGCACCGGCGCCCGGCCGTGCTGCACCTGCGCACCGTCCGGTTGATGGGGCACGCCGGAGCGGACGCGGAGTCGGCGTACCGCAGCCCGTCGGAACTCGCCGCGGACCTGGACCGGGACCCGCTGGCCGCCACCGCCCGGCTGCTCGTCGACGCCGGGGTGGCGACGGGTGAGGAGCTGTTGGCCCGGTACGACGAGACCGGCTGGCAGGTGCGCCGGCTCGCTGAGGAGGTGCTGGGCGAGCCGAAGCTGGCCTCCGCGGCCGACGTGGTGTCCGCGCTCGCGCCCCGCCGGCCGGTACGGGTCGCGCGGGCGGTGGCCGACGCGGCGGCCCGTACC
>NZ_RCVI01000072.1:0-2057 GCF_003667455.1 Micromonospora sp. CV4
ACCCGGGACAGGGGCCCGCGCGCCGCTGCTCATCGCCCGCCGCACGGGCCCCTGTCCCGGGTGGGTTTGGCAGCGGGGTTCGTGATCCGGTTGACTGGTCCGGTGCTGAGGGTGGGGTTGACCGGCGGGATCGGGTCGGGCAAGAGCGCGGTGGCCGCGCGGCTGGTGGAGCGGGGCGCCATGCTCATCGATGCCGACAGGGTGGCTCGGGAGGTCGTCGCGCCGGGCACCGAGGGGCTGGCTGAGATCGTCGCCGCCTTCTCCGAGCGGGTGCTGGACGCCGACGGCGCACTGGACCGCGCCGCGCTGGGTGCGGTGGTGTTCGCCGACGAGACCGCCCGCCGCCGGCTGGAGGCGATCACCCATCCCCGGGTCCGGGCCCGTACCGCTGAGCTGGTCGCCGCGGCGGCGCCCGACGCGATCGTCGTCAACGACGTGCCGCTGCTCGTGGAGGTGGGGCTGGCGCCGACGTACCACCTGGTGGTCGTGGTGCAGACGGCCGTGTCGACCCGACTGGAACGACTGGCGCGCGACCGGGGGATGGACCGCGCGGAGGCCGAGCGGCGGATCGCCGCGCAGGCCGACGACACCGGTCGCCGCGCGGTGGCGGACGTGGTGCTGACCAACGACGGAAGCCTCGCGGCGCTGCACGCCGAGGTCGACACGCTCTGGCGACAGCGGCTGCTGCCCTACGAGCACAACCTGCGGGAGCGGCGGGTGGTTCCGGCGGACCGCGTCGGTCCGGCCGAGGCCGACCCGACCTGGCCCGAGCAGTACGAGCGGCTGGCCGCCCGGATCCGGCACGCGCTCGCCCCGGCGGACCTGCGGATCGATCACATCGGCGCGACCGCGGTGCCGGGCCTCGCCGCGGAGGACGTCGTGGACGTGCAGGTGGCCGTGCCCAGTCTCGCCGACGCCGACGGGACGCTGGCCGACCGGTTGGCGAACGCGGGGTTCCCGCGGGTGCCGGGGGAGTGGTGGGACGATCCACGTCCGGCCGGTAGCGGCCGGTGGGAAAAGCGGCTGCACGGCAGCGCCGACCCGGCCCGCCCGGTGCGCCTGCACGTGCGGGTGGCCGGATCGCCGGGCTGGCGGTACGCGCTGCTGATGCGCGACCACCTCCGCGCCGACCCGGGGCACCGGGCCGTGTACCTGCTGCTCAAGCGGGAGTTGGCCGACGCGGCCCCGGTGGTCGACGGCTCGGGTACGGCCGGCGACCCGTGGTTCGACGAGGAGTACCTGCGTGCGGAGCAGTGGGCCGCGCAGACCGATTGGCGGCCCTGAGCGCCACGGTCGGTCAGGTGGTGGCCGCCGGGCGGGGCGCCGGGGCCAGGCGAGGCACCGAGGCGGGGTTGAGGTCGAGCTGCGCCCACGCCCCGGGGGCGGTGCGCAACTCCAACCGGCGCAGCGACCCGTTCCGGTCGATCCAGTAGCGCAGCAGCGCGCCCCCCGTGCGCAGCTCCACGACGTCCACGGTCCGCCCGGCGGCGACGTCCTCGCGGATCCGTACGGCCGCGCCGCGCTGCCCGGCCGACCCGGCGGTCATGGCCGCGCCGACCAGCAGGCTGAGGTCGTCGGTGCCGGACCGGGTGAACCGCCAGGCTGCGGCGGGCGGCGGCAGCGGTGGCCGACCCGGCGTCTCCGCGGTGCCACCGCCACCGGCCGCGGCCGGTACGTCGGCCCGGGCCAGTCCGGCGGTGTCCCGGCGCAGCAGGGTCCGGCGATCCGGTGTGCCGAGGTCGGCCACCGCCAGGTACGCGGTACGCGCGGTCCAACTCAGCCAGCCGGCGCCCCGCAGGTTGGTGTCCGTGCCCACCGGCGCGGTCAGGGTCAGCGTGGCCCCGCCCTGCGCCCGCAGCCGAGCCGGCAGGCGGCTGAGCCGGTCCCGCTCGGCGTCGGTGAGCGCACGGGGCAGCCCTGGCCGCCCACCGAGCGCGTCCACCGGCCGGAGCGTGGGCCGGTCCACCCGGTTCAGGAGCACCGTGACCGGACCGACGCCGGGCAGCCGGGCGACCAGCTTGTGCAACCGGCCGTCCCGGTCGAGCCAGTAGCGGGGC
>NZ_RCVI01000071.1:0-2013 GCF_003667455.1 Micromonospora sp. CV4
CCCCCTGACTCCCCGCCTGGCCGAACCCCCCATAGTCCTGCGCTGACCGGTCGGCGGGTCCGCTGTTGATCAAGAGGTTCGCGTCACTCCAGGCCCGATCCCTGACGCAAACCTCTTGATCAACGCTGTCGGGTCGGGGTCGAGGTCGAGGTCGGGGTTGGGCCCTCGGGGCCGGACTGGTCACGGCTTTCGTAGGCGCGGCGGGAGCCGCAGACGTCGGCGCGGGAGCACATGGAGCGCGAGCCGTCGGCGTCCAGGCGCACGGTCACCGCATCTCTCGGGACGCTGTGGCCGATCACGCGGCCCTCCCCCTCCGGCGTGGTGACACGGGCGCCGACCGCCGGGGCGGTCTCCTGAAATCTCGCGTACAGGGGATGCTCGTACTTCAAACAGCACATCAACCGGCCACACGCGCCGGAGATGCGCAGCGGATTGAGCGGCAGGTCCTGGTCCTTGGCCATCCGGATGGTCACCGGCTCGAAGTCGGTGAGGAACGTGGCGCAGCACAGGTCCCGTCCGCATGAGCCGATGCCGCCCTGCACCCGCGCCGAGTCCCGTGCGGAGAGCTGCCGCAGTTCGACGCGACAGTGCAGGGTGGCGCCCAGGTCACGGACCAGCGAGCGGAAGTCCACGCGGTGCGGCGCGGTGAAGTAGACGGTGCTGCGTTCGCCGCCGCCCTCGGCGGAGCCGAGCACGTGGTCGACGGCCACCACCTTCATGGGCAGGCCGTGCGCACGGATGAGCCGCTTCGCGGCGACCTTGGCCTCGGCCTTGCGCCGGCGCAGCGCCTCATCCCGGCGCAGATCGTCGTCGCCGGCCAGCCCCACGAGCCGGGGAAAACCTTCGGTCTCCTCGGTCACCCACTGCGCGGCCCAGACGCACTCGGCCACCTCGGGCCCGTCGTCGGTCGGCACCAGCACCTTGTCGCCGACCTGCGGGCGCAACTCGCCGGGGTCGAGGTAGTAGAGGCGCCCGTACCGGTTGAAGCTGACCGCGCAGAGCATGCCCATGCACCCCACCCTACGACGGTTCACCGCCGAAGGGCGCGCCGGCCGTCGCCGGACGACTACCCCTCGCTGCCATCCATGACCGTCGACTTGACCGATTGCGGGGCCACCCCGTCGTGCCGTTACTCCTCGCCCGGACGGTTGAATCCGGGCCGCGGTAGGGGACAAACGCGTCCGGGCGGCGTTGAGTGGAGGCAGCCCTGCGGGGGGTGCAGGGGGAAGACCACGGCGTCGCCGCCGACGCCGGCTCAGGCCGGCGCCCGCGGGCGACGCCGTGGCCTGTCCGGGGCGCGGTGTCCGGCTACCAGCCGACCCGGGTGGTCTGGTCGTACCGGGGTCGACCGTCCACCGGGGGCCGCCAGGCGGACTCGGCCAGACTCGGCGCCCACTGGCGCAGGAGCGTCTCCGCGCCGTCGTACGCGACGCAGAGCACCGCCAGCACCCGCGCGGCGATCTCGGCCGCATCGGCCACGCCGGGCCCCACCGGGCCGGGCCGCAGCGGCGTGCCCGTGGCCATGGCGGCGACCACGGCGACCGCCTCGGCCGAGCGGAGGATGTCGGCCAGGGTGCGGGCCAGGGCGAGGCGGGTGCCCTCCACCCAGTCGGCGAGGGCGTCGGCGTAACCGGCGGTGGACTCCAGGCGCCCGACCAGGCTCTCCGGCCCCTCGTCGAGGTGGCGCAGCAACGCCGCCCGCTCCTGCCCGTACGCCGAGGCTGCCGGCCCGGACCAGAGCACGGGGTCGGTGAGCGCGGTCGAGACGTCGTCGTACCCCCGGATCAGCCGGCGCACCGAGTGCCCGGCGCCGGCGAGCGGCGCCGGATGCAGGTCGAGGAAGCCGCGGACCGCGTCGCCCGGGAGCACCTGCATCCGACGCAGCAGCGGCCAGACCCGGTGCCCCTCGGGGACGCCGGCGGCGAGCAGCGCGTCCACCCGGCGCAGCAGGTCCAGGCCGGGCTCGGCGAGCCGGTCCAGCGGATCCATCAGGGCTCCCCGGTGATGCGGCGG
>NZ_RCVI01000070.1:0-1947 GCF_003667455.1 Micromonospora sp. CV4
CCCGCAGCAACTGCGCTGGTACGTCGACGGGCAGCTGTACCACACCGCCACGTAGTCGACCAGCATCGGCCGGCCGGGAACGGTCGCTGCGGTCGGCGTGCCGCTGCCCGCCACCCCGTTCGGGAACGCCCCGCCCATCGCCACATTGAGCAGCAGGAAGTAGCCGGCGTGCGAGGTCATCTGCGACCAGGCCGGCTCGCCGACCCGACTCTGCGTGACGGTGTGGTACAGCTGCCCGTCGACGTACCAGCGCAGTTGCTGCGGGCTGCTGGAGGCGTCCCACTCGAACCGGTAGGTGTGGAACGCCGACTGGCAGCTCGCTCCCGGGCAGGCCCGGGACGCGCCGATGCCGTTGAACTCGTCGCACGGGCCGCCCGGCGCGACGCCGCAGTGCAGCACCCCCCAGACGGAGTTGATGCCGTTGACGTTCTCCATCACGTCGAACTCGCCGATGCCCGGCCAGTTCTGGTAGTTGCCCCGGTAGGGCGCACCGAGCGCCCAGAACGCCGGCCAGTAGCCGGCCGCCGCGGCGCCGGTGACGTTCGGCATCTGGATCCGGCCCTCGATGGCCAGCACCCCGCCGGCCGGGGCCTTGAAGTCGCTGCGCACGGTCTCGATCCGGGCGGAGGTCCAGCCGCCGCCACCGTCGCGCAGCGGCGTGATCCGCAGGTTGCCGCCGCCGTCGTGGCTGACGTTGGCCGTGCTGGCGGTGTAGTTCTGGATCTCTCCGGTGCCCCAGTTGGCCGGGCCTCCGGGGTAGTTGTGGCCGGTGTCGATGATCCAGTTGGCGGCCGACGGCAGGGTGCCGGCGGCGCCGGTGAAGTCGTCGCTCCAGACGGTGGTCCAGCCGGCCGGGGGCGGCGGCACGGCGGCCTGCGCGGTCACGGTGACCCCGGCCAGGGCGGTGGTGGTGGCGACGAGCAGGACGGACGCCAGCATGCGGCGTCGGGCGGGCGGGGCGGCGATGGCCGCCGGAGGTGGTGACATGGACGTGCCTCTCTGCGGGGGACGGGTCGAGAGAGCGCTCTCTCAGAGTTGTACGTCCCCCCGAAACAGTTGTCAACGTCGATTTATCTCAGTGCTCGCCGGAGCCGCCTGCGGCCGTCGGAGCACCACCTGTTCCAGTGCCGACCAGGCGGTCGTGGTGACCAGGTAGATGACCGCCGCGAGCGGCAGCACCAGCGCCACGAGCACCGTCGTGAACGGCAGCAGGGGCAGCAGCCGGCCGAGCGTCGCCGCGCCCGGCCCCTCGGTGGGCGTACCGGCCACCGTCCCGACCGCCGCCGAAGCCCTCCGGGCCCGCCGGGACGACCACCAGGCCAACACCAGCAGGACGGCCAGGAGGACGGCGAAGAGCGGACCCGCCGCCCCGGCCAGTCCGTCGCCGAGATGGTGGCCCAGCGGCACCCCGGCCAGCTGTTCCTGAAGCAGCCCGGTGCCGCCCTCACTGGTGGTGAACAGCCGGTACAGGACCAGCAGGAACGGCGCCTGGAGCAGCAACGGCAGGCAGCCGGCGATCGGGTTGGCGCCGGCCGACCGGTACAGCGCGAAAACCTCGCTCTGGAGCTTCGCCGGGTCGTCGGCGTACCGCTGCTGAAGGTCACGCACCTGCGGGGCGAGCGCCGCGCGGCGCCGCTCCCCGCGGACCTGAGCGACGGTGAGCGGCGAGATCAGCAGCCGCACGGCGATGGTGAACAGCACGATGGCGACGGCGGTCGCCATGCCGCCGGCCAGCGGTTCGAGCAGATCGGTGAGCCAGGACAGCGCGGCGCCGGCGGCGCCGACCACGCCGGTCAGTGGTGCGAAGGCGAGCATGGGAAACCCCTCGGTCCGATTCCGGTGGGTTCTCCCCCGGCGGCGACCGCACGACGGGAGAACCGATGACGGCGGATCGGCCGCGCGGCGGCGTGGCGCTACGCGGCCGAGGGGCGCCCGGGCGCGCGGGGG
>NZ_RCVI01000068.1:0-1827 GCF_003667455.1 Micromonospora sp. CV4
GAGGCCCTCATGGCACCCCGTCCCACCCCCGCCGACAAGTTCTCCTTCGGGCTCTGGACCGTGGGCTGGCAGGCCCGCGACCCGTTCGGGGAGGCGACCCGCCCCGAGCTGGACCCGGTCGAGGCGGTCAACCGGCTCGCCGAACTGGGCGCGTACGGGATCACCTTCCACGACGACGACCTGGTCCCGTTCGGAGTCGACGCCACGACCCGCGACCAGCACATCGCCCGGTTCCGCAAGGCCCTCGACGAGACCGGCCTGGTGGTGCCGATGGTCACCACCAACCTCTTCAACCACCCCGTCTTCAAGGACGGCGGCTTCACCAGCAACGACCGCGACGTCCGCCGCTACGCGCTGCGCAAGGTGCTGCGCAACGTCGACCTGGCCGCCGAGCTGGGTGCCAGCACCTTCGTGATGTGGGGCGGCCGGGAAGGCTCGGAGTACGACGTCGCCAAGGACGTCCGCGCCGCCCTGGACCGCTACCGCGAGGCGGTCGACCTGCTCACCCAGTACGTCATCGACCGGGGCTACAACCTGCGGTTCGCGCTGGAGCCCAAGCCCAACGAGCCGCGCGGCGACATCCTGCTGCCCACCGTCGGGCACGCGCTCGCCTTCATCTCCCAGCTCGAACACCCGGAGCTGGTCGGCCTCAACCCGGAGGTCGGCCACGAGCAGATGGCCGGTCTCAACTACGCCCACGGCATCGCCCAGGCGCTCTGGCAGGGCAAGCTGTTCCACCTGGACCTCAACGGCCAGCGCGGCGTCAAGTACGACCAGGACCTGGTCTTCGGCCACGGCGACCTGATGAACGCGTTCGCCCTGGTGGACCTGCTGGAGAACGGCGGCCCGAACGGCGGTCCGACCTACGACGGCCCTCGGCACTTCGACTACAAGCCCTCCCGGACCGAGGACATGGACGGGGTGTGGGCGTCGGCGGCGGCCAACATGGCCACGTACCTCCTGCTCAAGGAGCGTGCCGCGGCGTTCCGCGCCGACCCCGAGGTGATCGAGGCGCTGGCCGCGAGCAAGGTCGGCGAGCTGAGCGCCCCGACGCTCAACAGCGGTGAGGGCTATGAGGAGCTGCTTGCCGACCGGTCCTCCTTCGAGGAGTTCGACGTCGACGCGGTGGCCGCCCGTGGCTTCGGCTTCGTCCGGCTCAACCAGCTCGCCGTCGAGCACCTGCTCGGCGCCCGCTGAGGCCCGCCATGCCGCTGGTCGCAGGCGTTGACTCGTCCACCCAGTCCTGCAAGGTGGTGATCCGGGACGCGGAAACCGGTGCCCTGCTCCGGCAGGGCCGGGCGCCCCACCCGGACGGCACCGAGGTCGACCCGGAAGCCTGGTGGCAGGCGCTGCGCGGCGCCGCAGAGCAGGCCGGTGGGTTGGCCGACGTCGCGGCGGTCTCCGTCGCCGGCCAGCAGCACGGCATGGTGTGTCTCGACGAGGACGGTCGGGTGGTCCGCCCGGCCCTGTTGTGGAACGACACCCGATCCGCCGACGCCGCCGCCGATCTCGTCGAGGAGGCCGGCGGCGGCGCGGCCGGGCGTCGGTTCTGGGCCGAGGCCACCGGCAGCGTGCCGGTGGCCAGCTTCACCGTCACCAAGCTGCGCTGGCTGGCCCGGCACGAGCCGGAGCTGGCGGCCCGGGTGGCCGCCGTCTGTCTGCCGCACGACTGGTTGACCTGGCGACTGGCCGGCGCGCCGGGGCTGGCCGCGCTGCGGACCGACCGGGGTGACGCCAGCGGCACCGGCTACTGGTCGCCGGCGAGCGGCGGATACCGGCTGGACCTGCTGGAGCGGGCCTTCGGTCGGCGGCTGGCGGTGCCCGAGG
>NZ_RCVI01000396.1:0-1707 GCF_003667455.1 Micromonospora sp. CV4
CCGGTGAGGTCGGTGGTGTGGGCCTCCAGCTGGCGGGCGCGGCGGCGCTCCGCCACCACGTCGCGGATCCGTCGCTGCATCTGCCGGCGGATCCGGACCCTCTCGTTGTTGCTGATCACGCTTGCTCCTCCCCCGAAGGCGCGCGCCGGGGCATACCCGGTATGTGAATAGTAAGACGTACGGGGAAGCGGAATAGTTGCCCAAGATCTCGAACTATTTCTCCGCGTCCTCGACCCGCCCCAGCAACGGCCGGGTGGACCACTACGGTTGCTCCATGAGCCAGAGCAACGGGCGGGAGGCGGGCCGCGGTCCCGGACAGGAGCGGCATCGGGGCGCGGTGACGCTGCGCCGGGGGGCGATTCCGAGCAGCACCGCCGACCAGCGACTGCTGGACTCGCGCGGGCGGGACGACTGGAAGACCAGGGATGCCTGGCGGGCGCTGCGGATCCTCTCCGAGTTCGTCGAGGGCTTCGACACGCTCGCCGACCTGCCGCCGGCGGTCAGCGTCTTCGGCTCCGCGCGCAGCGGCCCGGACACCGCCGAGTGCCGCCTGGCCGAGCAGGTGGGCGG
The DNA here is from genome assembly GCF_003667455.1 of Micromonospora sp. CV4. Taxonomy (NCBI): domain Bacteria; kingdom Bacillati; phylum Actinomycetota; class Actinomycetes; order Micromonosporales; family Micromonosporaceae; genus Micromonospora; species Micromonospora sp. CV4. Next base: position 571 of record NZ_RCVI01000396.1, read on the forward strand.
CGCGCTCGCCCGGGCCGGCTACGCCGTGATCACCGGTGGTGGGCCGGGAGTGATGGAGGCCGCCAACCGGGGCGCCAGTGAGGCCGGCGGGCTCTCCGTCGGGCTCGGCATCGAGCTCCCGTTCGAGCAGGGCATCAACGAATGGGTCGACCTGGCCATCGACTTCCGCTACTTCTTCGCCCGCAAGACGATGTTCGTCAAGTACGCGCAGGCGTTCGTGGTGCTGCCCGGCGGGTTCGGCACCCTGGACGAGCTGTTCGAGGCGCTCACCCTGGTGCAGACCGGCAAGGTCACCCGGTTCCCGGTGGTGCTGATGGGGGTCGACTACTGGCAGGGGCTGCTCGACTGGATGCGCGACACGATGGCCGCCGGTGGCAAGATCGGGCCCGTCGACCTGGACCTGATCTGCCTCACCGACGACGTCAACGCGGCGGTCCGGCACATCATCGAGGCCGAGGCGACGCTCTCCGCCGAGCAGGAGGCGGTCCGCGACGAGGCCGTCGCCCGTACCGCCGCTGACCAGCAGGCCGCCGCGGAGCAGACGACCGACCGGCCGCGGGAGAGCTGATGGCGGCGATCTGTGTCTTCTGCGCCTCCTCCCGTACCCTCGACCAGCGCTGGCTGGACCTGGCCGCCGAGACCGGCGCGGAGCTGGCCCGGCGCGGGCACACGCTGGTCAGCGGCGGCGGCTGCGTCGGCATGATGGGCGCGGTGGCGGACGGCGCCCGGGCCGCCGGTGGCCGGACCCTGGGCGTCATCCCGCAGGCGCTGGTGGACCTGGAGGTCGCCGACCTGGCCTCGGACGAGCTGCTGGTGACCGACTCGATGGCCACCCGCAAGACCCTGATGATCGACAAGTCGGACGCGTTCCTCACCCTGCCCGGTGGGCTGGGCACCCTGGACGAGCTGTTCGAGGTCTGGACCACCTCCACCCTCGCCCTGCACACCAAGCCGATGGTGCTGATCGACACCGACGGTTTCTACCGGCCGCTGCTGGACTGGCTCGGCACGCTCGCCGACCAGCACTTCCTCAAGCCGGCCGGTCTCGATCTCCTCACCGTGGCCACCTCCGTCCCCGCCGCCCTGGACGCCCTCGAATCCCACCTGACCTGACCCCACCCCACCCCACCCCCCACC